>SEDW01000017.1 GCA_004193325.1 Pseudomonadota bacterium
CGCTCATCAAATCGATGTATAAAAATGCAGGAATTCCACTCGACTCTCCAATGGGCGCCTTGGGCGGTACCGATACAGAACCCACTTTGAAAGTGCCGCATGTTCTTACGGATGGGTCCGATTCCATGGGCATCCTCACTGCATCGGTGCGAGTCTATGTAAACGAAGGCATGATGCATAAAGAATGGTATCCCTCGTGGCCGGTAAATCCGTTTGGAATCAAGGACAGCGTGAAGAGAGATTTCGCGCCTCAGGAATTCGACGTGATAAATAAACATAGGAAAGATCCAAATAGCCCCTGGATGCAGACCGAGCGTCGCATGCCAAACATGGCACTCTTTCTGACGACCTATGATTCCTTTCCCCTCGCCGATGCACCGAGCGGTAAAGAATTTCTCAGTAAAGATGAGAACGTACTCAAACGTGGCAAAATTGTTTTTGCCGATAACTGTGCTCGCTGTCACAGCAGTAAACAGCCCGATAATCTGCCTAAAGATGCTCTCGCGCAAAAGGAGGCCTGGAGGAAGCTCGTGCTCCAGCCCGACTTTCTTAAGAACAACTACCTCTCCGACGATCAGCGCTATTCCGTCCAGGAACTAGGCACGAACGCGCAGCGTGCTCTCGGGACCAACGCTCAGGCCGGTTCAACCTGGGGTCAACTCTCAAGCCTCACCTACAAGGAAATGCGCGCTGAGCCAATGACGCTCACGGACTTCGATAGTCAAGGCAAACCAATCCCTCTCTATAATCCTTTGACGAAAAAGAACGACATTCAGTTCAGCGGGCCTTCAGCCTTCTACCGCACCCCGACCCTCGTAGCCGTGTGGGCAACCGCTCCTTTCCTCCACAACAACTCGGTCGGTGATTATCTCGCGGATCCATCGATCAAAAGTCGCCTCGATCGCTACGAAGACGCAATGACCAAACTCCTCTGGCCGGAGCGCAGGCCTGGAGTCAAATCGATTAAAGTCACGAGCGAAGACACATCTTTGCCTGAACTCTTTCCCGAGATGGTTCGGACCATGAAGTTTCTAGACGGCCTGACCTTGAAACTCCTCTTCCTTCCTAAGGGAACGCCGGTCAACCTTGTGATGAATCTCAATCCTAAGCATTTCCCCGCTTTGATTGAAGCCTACATCGATGGCGTTTTGCATGGCGAGCCGCGTAGCAAGTTTAAGAGCTACATCAACGAACGTCGCGACGCGGGCATGGCCTCGATGCTGAAGAAAATGCTGGAAGTCAACACAGTACCGGACTTTATTGAAGACCGTGGCCACACCTACGGCTCAAAGTTGAGTGAAGACGATAAAAAAGCCCTTATCGAGTACGTAAAATACTTCTAAGCGAAGAGTGAGAAGCATGATGTTAGGGAAAAGATTGTTCTTGTCGGTTGGTTTGCTCCTCGCTGCAGCGCAGCCAGTCCTCGCCCAGACCGTGGCGGCGAGCGAGCCTAAGGTGACGACTGTGGAAATGCGCAGCATCACCTTTTTTCCCAAAAGCGTAACGATAGAGCCCGGCCAAGCCGTGCTGTGGAAGAATGTGTCCTATACGGATCACTCTGCGACTTCTAGCGATGATACGAAGCCCTGGGATACGACTATGATCCCGGCAAAAGCCTCGTCGAAGGCCCTGAGCTTTGAGAAGGAAGGTGAGTATCTGTATCATTGCAAAATGCACGGCCGCACCATGAGCGGCCTCATCGTGGTCAAAGCTAAGAAATAAGCCTAGGCTCCAAAGTTGAATCGCCCGGATTCTCTCACCCGCTTCACATCGCTGATGGGTGGGAGACCAAAGGCCCTCGCATACTCGCGGTTAAATCGAAATTACCGCCCCTTAAAGCCTTAACTGCCAGCGACGTGGAAGATCATTTCAGACCAGACAGCGCCGAGCGTGACGATACTTTTCTTCTCGATCGTACTAAAGTCCTGACTCCACTCGAGGCGCGAGCGAAAGCTTCCACTGAAGAAATGCTCGTAGCTCAGAGTGTGACGATAGGGATCTTTATCCGCTGCCAGAAGTTTCAATTTCTCGGCCATAAATCCCGCCGCTGGCCCGTAGACATCATTTTGCACTTTGAGACGCTCGGCGCGATAGCTCAACTTATCGCTCGACTGCCGCGCGTAGAGCTCACCCCATAGCCCGACTGTTTTATTGTCGAGACTCGCCTCGTGCGTGAGGTCCCAGAGCTTGCCGTTCTGCTTGATCTGGCTCAACTCCCCCTGCGCACCGAGCGAGAGCTCTGGATCGATTTGAAACGATGCCAGGGCCATGAGCCCTGAGACTTCGACTCGACCATTAAAATAACTGGGATCGGTCGTCACCACATTTGATGAATGACTGTGAGCGGCTGTATAGCGGCTGTCATCACGGGCAGTAGCATCACTTCGGTAGTAGTAGCCGCCTAGTTGAAACTTATGAGCCGCTTCCTTTACACTGTAGCGCGCATAAAGATCATAAGCGGCTTTATCCGAATCCTTTTTCTTTGAGGGAAAGCTGTTGCCCTTCCAAAGCTCGACACCGTAATCGATATCCCAAAGCCGGCTTTTCAAACGAAGACCTTCGTCGGTGTACTGGCCGCCCCAGATAGCATCGTAGACGAGGCGCCGTGATGAAAAGCTCGTGTCCCCGGCGTGCTCACCATTAAATGGTGTGAATATGGCAGCCATCTTTCCGCCTTCGACGGCAAGACCAGGATTGAACTGGTGACCGACGAGCACATGGTCCAGCTCGAGATCTTCGCTCCCGAGGTGCCGCCCCAGTTTCAACATGAGATAGTTATTTTCGCGTCGGTAAACCGGAGTGAGAAAGACTTCGTCGAGAGCAAGTCCAGCCGAACTTGGATACGCTTCCCCGCCCATCAGGAGACCGGGAATCGTCCACTGCTCATTACTCTTGACGAGCGAGTCCGATCGATAAGCTCCGGAAAGCATCAGATGACCATGCAGACCTTCGCTGGGGAGATTGAGGTCATCGAAGGCATGAGCGAATGCCGGAGACGCTGTCGTGAGGGTGAGGATGAAAAGGCTAAAGGCCCCGCGGAAATTTTTCATATAGGTCTCTACTCTTTACCAAGGGTTCGCGAAGCGTGGGTTTGTCAAAAAGCTTTGGTCCGTAAGGCTCTCGAGGAAGGCAATCAGATCCGTTTTTTCCTGGGCGCTGATGGTGAATCCTGTGACAAAACCATCCTTATTGGGGTTTTTACGACCGTCACCGGCAAGATCACCCGTTGGAATATTGCGACCACCTGCTGCATAGATGTCGATGACGTCCGACAAGGCCTTCACAGAACCGTCGTGCATGTAGGGGGCAGTCACCCCTACGTTTCTGAGACTTGGAGCCCGAAAGCGGCCCATGTCTGAGAGTTTGCCACTCAGTTCGTATATACCGCGATTGTTGTCAGGATAGCGGCCAGAGCCCGAAATATTATAAAGACCTGTGTTGTGAAAAGGGCGATTGATGAAGCTCATCGTGCGATCTGCGGTTGAATCCGAGAAGTTATAACCCCCGTGGCAATGGAAGCATTCCATCTTTTCCCCGAAAAAGAGCGCCTGCCCTCTTTGCTCGCTCGCACCAAAGGCCGAACTGTCACCGGCGAGATGTTTATCATATGCACTGTCGAAGGAATTCAGACCACGAACAAAAACTGCCAGAGCATTTTCGATCTGAGCCTGAGAGAAGTGAGTGGCATCGTCTGGGAAGGCCTCACTGAACAGCTTTAGATAGCGGGGCTCTGCTTCAAGTCGGGCAACGATTTCGGGCCAGTTGGCAGAAGTGATACCGTGTTCGACTGGATGCTCACCGAAGAGAGGAATAAAAACTTGTTGCTCGATCGTGACGAGAGAGTTGTTCGCCCAGGTAAGGGTAGGATTATAGGCGACGTTGGTTAGAGATTGAGAATTGCGTGGATGAATCTGTCCGGTCGACCCCACAGCGAGACTTCGGCCATCTGTGAAAGCCTTGTCCTGCTGATGACAATTGCTGCAACTCAGGCTGCCGTTGCCGGACAATCTCTGGTCATAGAAAAGGTGTTTGCCAAGTAGAAACTTTTCTTCGCTCATCGGGTTTGCCGGGTTAACGGCTGGCAGCGGAATATGCGAGGGAATATTCCATAAAAAATTATTGGAGGCAGAATCTTTTGTATCATGCACAGCTGTCGAGGTCCCATCGCTGCAGGCGGCAAGCGTGAGGAGAATGCTCAAGCAAAAGCTCAGATTTACGATCATTTTATAAGAGAAGGATTGGCTCATGTATTACCGTCTAAAGCCGCAATTGCGGTTGGGTTTACTGAACTGAAAACACTGTCTGTAAGAGATCAGGAGAGGACTGCCCCGAGCTGAGGTTAAGGCCGAGATTGTCAAAAAAAGCTCCACATTCGGTATCAAATTCTGACGACATGCAGCCTGGCGAATCCGCCACATCCGATTGAATATCGAGACCGTTGACAAGCCTTGCCACATCGATCTTGATCGCGTTGCTTTCGATGTTGAACGTGTTGAGACGAATCACCGGCTGATTCACACGAGCGCAGCTGACGGCTTCGCCGCGAATCGGATCACCACTGCAGCCGGTACTTCCCAGGTGAAAGAAATAGTTGGTACCCAGAAAATCGGGATCACCAGGACGGTGAATCCCACCTTCTGGAGAAAGATCAATTCGCATGGATTTGTAGCCACTTTGCCAGGACCAGAACATATTGCTGGCATTCAGGGGTGCTTCGACCGAACTGGGATCCACATGATTAAGCTCAGGAGGAACGCCCAGCGTAAATTCGATTGCGACAAAATCCTCTTTATTGGGAAGGCTGCCGCGAATGGATTTATTGGTGGGTTTGATTGAGCCGGAGCAGCTGTCGGATCGGTCCTGAAAATCCAGAAGAGCTACATTTCGGGCCTGCCACTCAGAGGAATCGAGACTGGCTTCGACGGAAGAACCGTCAGCTCTAAGAAATTTAAGTCCATGGATGAAGACACTGAAGTCGAGAAGGCTGGCGTTGGCCGAACTACTCCCGAGCTGATGGAGGACTTGATCGCAATTGACAGATTCCGTACCCGACACAGCGTTGAACCGAAGTTCGAAGGCCATTGGCTCGCTAACAGTCGAGTGACTGCCGTTGCCGCAGGATGCGAGAAGCGTCACATAAGCTATGAATAGGATTGGCGAAAATAACTTCAAATCGTGACTCCAGTCGTTCAGCGCCCGAAGAACCTGCTATCTTGCCGCACTCTATCCAAAAAACCTCGCAAAAGCAACGCAGCCGATGGTTGCATGCCAAAAGAAGTTCGTGACGCCCTGGCTAAATTGGTATATCTCATCTGCCTGTCGCGGAGACCAGCTCCGAACTTTTGATTCCTCTCCACCTGCAACGATTTGCTGCGTTGGCTTTTCATGGGAATCGGTAGAAATTTGACAGACCAGGACCATTCGATTTTGAGGAGAAACCGTGAAAAACCTTATTCTTGCCAGTATGCTATCCACTCTCTGCGCATGTGGCGGCAGTTCTTCGGGCGATAAAAACACAACAACTCAAGATATCCCAACCACGCCGGCCCCTTTGCCAGCTGATAATTCTTCGAACGGTGGCGCTAGCGTCACGGCTCCCGTAGTGGGCACAGAAACAGCAGCGCCTGACACTGCCCCACTGCCTCTAGCCGTCAACTTTCAAGCTGTCGTGGGTTCCGAGGACCTCAAGTGTTTCGACAAATCGAATGAAATGCTTGCAAAGGGACAAATCTTTACCGATTTCCGCCTCTTTCTGAGTAACCTCAGCTTTGTCAGCGACAAAGGTGAAGAGGTCCGCATCAATCTCGATATCGATGCGAACAGTTCCAATCTACAGTTTGTCGATCAGGACAAAAATTCGATTGCTCTCCTCAATTATCTCGATCCAAGCTGCGCTTCGTCGGATGCCACAAAAAAGCTTAAATCAGCGATAAACGGCCAACTGCCTCCAGGCAATTATACGGCAATCACATTCCAGATCGGCCTGCCCTACCCGTCCATGGACCCAAGGCTTGCAGCAATCCCTGCGGCCCTTGCGCCGAGTGATATGGGCTGGATGTGGGAACATTTTCCTGCCGACCTTCAGATCGAAGCCAACAGCGGCCTTGCTGGCAACTCGACCAAAAAACTTTTGAATTCGCTAACGACCGCTGCAAAGAAAACCATCACACTTCCGCTCAACTACAATCTCTCGGCTGCGAACAAAAAAGATCTAACTGTGAAAATTGATCTCTCAAAGATCTTTCAAAGTGATGCTCAGTCTTATTTGAACGGCCTCGAAACAGCCTGTAACAACAGCACTAAAGCCATGACCGAGACATCTGTAACCTGCGCGTTTGCCTACAAAGCTTTCGGTCTCGATGTTGCGCTACCATCCGCGGCCTATAGCCAGACTGTTTTCTCCATCGTCAACTGACCTTAGGACATGCGCTTGCGTAACTCGTTTTGGGCTGTCAGCATCATCGTCATCCTGGGCCTTTTTCTCAGTCATTGTTCGGACGAGCATGCTGAGGCGAAGGCTGAGGATCCTCTCGCCCAACGCATCTGGCAGAACTTCCACGAAGTCGAAGGCACTGCTCAGTACAGCGAAGAGCTGGATGAGGCGACTCAGATCGCTCAGCAGCAAAACATGCTTGCGATCGCGGAGAAGATTCCGAACGGTTACCCCGAGCCCTTTTTGCCTTACGGCAGCCTCAAGAATAAATCTCTCGATATTTCTCTCGGCCAAAAACCGATTCTCAATGCGGGTATCATTGCGCTCGGGAAAAAACTCTTCTTCGACCAGCGCCTTTCCTTTGGCAAGAGCCATGGATTTGCTGCCGGCAAAAGTTGTTCGAGTTGCCACCTGGAAGAGAAGAGTTTCACCGACGGCGAAATCCTATCGAAAGGGGTGGAAGGCGACTTCACTCATCGCAATAGCCCCACCCTTTTCAACGCCGCCTACAATTCGACCCTGACCTGGGCAAATCCGGCCTTTCCCTTGCTTGAGATGCAGGCAAAAATACCTCTCTTCGGAGACGATCCCATCGAGCTCGGACTCAAGGGAAAAGAGCAGGACCTGCTTGCCTTTCTTCTCTCATCCGATAGCGTCTATCGAGACAATCTGCGTTCCGTATTCGGATTAAATTATCCCGAGGATTTCACTAAGGGCGCGATCGACTTTACGGTGATCACTCGGGCACTCGCTGCTTACGAGCGAAGTCTCATTCGTTTCGATACGCGCTTTGACAGATTTCTTCAGAATACTCTGCCCGAAAGTGAAGCGTTCACCCCTGAGGAACGGCAAGGGGCAGAGTTGTTCTATGGCTTCACCAGCCTTAAATCCGGCGAGACTTTGAGCTGCGCAAGCTGTCACGCGGGTGTGACGACGAGCAATTCATTCCAGTACGTTCGGGACGGCATATATTTTAATCGTAAGAGCTTTCATAATACCGGGCTCTACAATGTCGATGGCAAGGGAGGCTATCCCGAGAAAAACTTTGGTTTCGCCAACGCAAGCCAGATCGATGAGCATCCGGAATACATGGGGCGGTTTCGTGTCCCATCGCTTCGTTTTGTGGGTCTTACGGCCCCTTACGGCCACGACGGATCGCTTGCCAGCCTTGAAGATGTCCTAGATCATTACGCCGCGGGAGGCCGCTCGAGCCTTGGGCCCACTGGCCAAAACCCTTTTGTCGATCCCCTCGTAAAACCTGGCTTTAAGCTGACTCCAGACGAAAAGTTGAGCTTGGTAGCCTTCCTCAGATCCCTCCAGTAACGCCAAAGTGCCTTGCTTGAAATCAATGATTCATTTTGCATAATTATTCTAGGCAATGCTGAAGGCCAACTCCCTTGACAGTCCGAGGAAGCGCGGGCACGATGAGCCGCACTTTGCGCAGTTGCCAGAGGATCGAGAACGAGAGGAATGCAAACCCCATGGGTTCAGGCACAGACGAAATTCAGGCCAAAAAAAGAGTCCTCGATAAGAGGTACTTTTCCACCAAAGCTCTTATGAGTAGCACTCATACCTTTGAGGACAACAGCTGGGAGGCGGTCTTCCGTTGCTCGCCTGCGGCCCTTTCGTTTAACGCTCTCGACGGCCGGTTTATCGCTGCCAATCCCAGCTTTCTCAAAATGATCGGCTATAGCCTCGAAGAACTTCTTTCTCTCTATGCTTTCGAAGTCACTCCCATCGATGATCGCCCGGACTGCCAATGTCATGTGGAAATGCTTCTTCATGGTGAGAAGGAACATTTTGAAATTGAAAAGGGCATGATCCGCGCGGACGGCTCTGTGATGACCGTGCGTCTCACTGTTTCGCTCGTTCGTGATACCAGCGGCAGACCCTTGCATCTCATGGCTTTGACGGAAGACATTACAGAAAAACGTAAAGCGGAGGATGCGCTCCGAGCGAATGAAGAGCGTCTGCGCGCCATCATCAATTACACAAGTGTTGGCGTGAATCTTATCTCGCTGGACGGCAGGTTCATCGATGCAAATCCAGCCTTTTGCGAAATGCTCGGTTATGATCGCGACGAGTGTCAGAAGCTGAATCTCCGCGATATTATTCATCCTGACTACCTGGAAATCTCGACGATCAGCATTCGTGATCTTATCGCCGGCATTGTACCCTTCTTCGAACTCACAAAAAAAATCATCAAAAAAGATGGCTCCTGGATCTGGATCGTATCGACTGTTTCGATGACTAAAGACAATGAAGGTCGCCCGGAAAATCTCGTGGCCGTAGTGCAGGACATTACCAAGAGAGTCGAGACCGAGGAAGGGCTGGATCGAAGTCAAGAGCAGCTGAAAGCCGGCAAGGAGAAGCTTCGCATCGCCGAGGAGCGCATGCGACTCGCCACCGAAGCGGCGAACATGGGTGTCTGGGATTATAATCCCGCTCTCGATACTATCGAGCAAAGCAGTCATGCGAACGAGATCATGGGTTTTGCACCCGACAAGATTCTCTGCATGAAAGATATTTTCAATAGCATTCACCCCGAGGATAGGGCTCGTGTCAGAGCCGTATTCGATCGCCACTTTGATCCCGCCAACGAATCAGGTGCTGACGGAACCTACGAGTTCATCACCCGTATCTACAAGCCAAGCGGAGAAATGGTTTGGCTCCAGATTCTCGGCCAGGTCTTCTTTGAAGGTGAGGGTAAGGAGCGCAAAGCTGTTCGGGTTATCGGCGCAATACTCGACGTAACGGAGCAGAGCGTAATCGCCGAAGAACTCAAAGCGGCTCGCGATACGGCAGAGATTGCCAACGCCACCAAGAGCGCATTCCTGGCGAATATGAGCCACGAAATCCGCACGCCCTTGAGTTCAATCCTTGGCTTTTCCTCTCTTCTCCTCGAGCACTCCGGCAATGAGAACGAACGCCGTCTCTACCTCGATACTGTGATACGTAACGGACGCGTATTGATGCACCTCATCGACGACATTCTCGATCTCTCTAAGGTCGAGGCGGGCCGTCTTGAGCTTGAAAAAGTGCCGGTTCAGCTCGCTGAGCTCACCGAAGAGGTGATGAATATTTTCCGCCACAAGGCGAAAGAGAAAAATCTGAAACTTCATCTTCGGCACGAAGGCGATGTGCCTTCGGTGATCATGTCGGATCCAACACGACTTCGCCAGATTCTGATTAACCTCATCGGCAACGCGGTGAAGTTTACTCTCGAAGGTTCAGTGGAACTCGAGGTCTCCCTAGTCGAAGGAAAATCTGATAAGGAAGGTCCGGAAATATATCTGGCTGTGACCGATACCGGCATTGGAATGACCGAAGAACAGAAGAGCCGTCTCTTTCAGCCCTTCACCCAGGCCGATAACAGCACAACGCGAAAGTTCGGTGGAACGGGACTTGGACTCCATTTGGCGAAGCGCCTGGCAAAGGCCATGCAGGGCGATCTCAAACTCATCGACAGCCGTCACGGCAAAGGTAGCTGTTTTCTCTTCCATTTTGCTCTTGAGACAGCCGATGCAACTCAGCTGATCACTCTGGATACGATGCCCCATCAGGACCTTAATCTTAGCGGTCGGGTGATTCTCGTCGCTGAGGATTCACCAGACAATCAGTTCCTTGTGGTGAACCTTCTTGAAGCTCAGGGAGCTACTGTCTACGCCGCAGGCAACGGGCGTGAAGCCCTTGATCTCGTGGCGAAACATCCTATCGACATCATCCTCATGGACATTCAGATGCCGATTATGGATGGCTATGAGGCAACTCGAATTCTGCGCCGTGAAGGCAATTCGATTCCTATCGTGGCTCTGACAGCTCACGCGATGATCGATGAACGCCTTCGTTCCCAGGAAGCCGGTTGTAACCTGCATTTAACCAAGCCTCTCAACCCCATAGAACTCTTCCAGGTAATCCAGGACCTTGAAGTCAAGGTCCACCATTGATCCCAGAGGACGGGCAAAGCCCGTCCTGAGCCCACTGCGCCCTCATTTATTTCTTATCCCTTCAGAAAAAACCTTCCATTTTTAAGCCCAAAGTTCCGATAATAGAGGGAACCTACCCTGAGGGCTTTGGCATGAAATATTCTCAACTCATCGTGAGCGTTTTGCTTCTATCGGCTTGCAAAGCCAATCCTGAGACGACTCAGAAGAAAAGCGCGAAGTCTGGCAATGCGACTCCGGTGCTGCAAGAGGCTAAGGATGAGGATAATGAATCGGATGACAAAGACACAAACCCCATCGTTGATGAGCGCGGCAATCCCATTATCAGCGGCGAAATCAACTCCGATACCGTGCAGTCACCCATTCCTCAGGTCGAACCGCTTGCTGGCATCAAAATTCCTGCTTTTTGCGCCAAGATCAAAGATCCTGGCGACTGGAAATCAGCCTATGCGTTCTATAACAGCGCCGGTCGCCTTAGTTACCCTCAGGATAAAGAAGGCAATCGTATTCCGGATTTTAGCTATGCCGGCTACCACTACGGCAACGAAGAGCCACCGGTTTACCCTGTCGTCGCTACACTTTCTGCAGTGACTGGCGACAATACAAAAAGCATTCAGGACGCGATCAATGCCATCGGCAAGAAAGCTCCCGATGCCAAGGGTATCCGTGGCGCCCTTCTCCTCAAGCCGGGTCGATACACGGTCCTCGGCACGATTATTATCGCACAAAACGGAATTGTTCTCCGTGGATCAGGTGCCGGCAATGATCCGAGCAGGGACAGCATCATCATCGCTGACAAGGATCTACCGCATCAGCGAACGGTCATCGTTATCGGAACAGGTAAGGACAACAACTGGAAAACCACTGGAGCTGCGGTTGAAATCACGGATTCTTTCGTTCCGGTTGGAGCTAAGGAATTTAATGTGAAGGATGCGTCTTCCTTTAAAAAACTTGATCTCATCGAAATCAAACACCCCTCCACTCAGGCCTGGCTTAATGCAGTCAATGGCGGTGGAACAATCAGCGATCCTAAATGGACGGTTGGGTCTACCGACATTGTCTTTCAAAGACGCATCACTGCAATCGAAGGCAAAACGATCAAAATCGATGCCCCGCTTTACAATCATCTCGATCTGAAGCTGGCCACGTCCGTGGTCACCAAACTTTCAGACAGCGGGGTCGTTAGCGAATCGGGTGTTGAAGATCTAAGGGTCGATATCGTGACTGCTGGTGGCGAAGACGAGAATCACGCCTGGGATGCGGTTGGTGTTTGGGGCGCTCAGGATTCCTGGGTCAAAAACATTACAGCGCTTCACTTTGGACAATCAGGAGTTTATACACGCGAGGCTATGCGTATCACGGTCGATGGCACGACCGCTATCGAACCTGTGGGCATTCGAACCGGCGAGAGATTCTACAACTATAATAGCGAGAAACTGAGTCAGCTCATTCTCTTCAAAAACTGCGTTGCGAAAGACGGTCGGCACAACTTCATCTCAAACGGGGTTCAAACGAGTTCTGGCCTGGTCTGGTACAAATGCAGTTCGGATGGGGACTCGGCCAGTGAAGGGCATCGCCGCTGGACGCAGGGCATGCTCTTCGACAGCATTACAGAGAAAGGTGGGGGTTCAATCAATATCTACAATCGCGAGGATTTCGGAACGTCCCATGGCTGGGGCTCGGCTCATTCCGTTATATGGAATTACAACGGAACCGCTCTGGCCCAAAAACCGCCCACAGCGCAAAACTATATTGTGAGTTCAAGCGCCAAGCGTAAGACGAAAGCCGGCGCGCCTGAGGGAGCGACTGAAATCAAAGCAGGAAGACTGGGGCCTCTCTCGCTCTACGAAGCGCAGCTTTGTGAGCGATTGCAAAAATAAAGCTCAGTCATTAAAAATTGCGGCGCGTCCCTGAGCGGAAGGAAAGACCCTGTCATGGTCATGCCCGGCCCCAGGGACCGAAAAAACCTTGGAGTGATGATCGGCCGCAAGAGATTTCACATAAGCAAAATAAGCCTGAGACCGAGCAAAGCGATTAGCGCCTTGAAGATCAGCTCCGCATTCAACATCCAAAACTCCCCCGCGTGACGTATCCGCCTCACCCGATATCCAACGAATGTCTCGATATTTCAAGCGGGCAAGCATATCCGCCTGAGTCGACTGCATGAGGTATTCGGGCCGCTTGTTGATGCCATAGCGAAAGTCATCATAGCCACTGCAAGAGCTGACGGCCGATCGGTCGAATACTGTCTTACTACCAGCTTTGAGACGCTCGGGTGTGAGGTACATGTAAGATCCGGGCGAACCGATGACGAAACGAAAATTCAAACGTTTCATATCGTCAGAAATCTTCGTGCCAACAGTATAACGTTGCATAAATTGCCCGCCAGCCGAAAAGCCCACGAGGTAAATCTTTTTCAACTTAGAAAATCGAAGCGGTTTATCGAGAGCTTTGACGACTGTGTCGAGCGCGGCGTAAGAGGACCAGGCAGCACCGGATAAGCCTTTCGCTGAAATCCCTTCTTTCCAGTTGCCATCTTCCCAGGTGAGATCATTTGCGAGGGGTTTGTCTTCGGCCTGCATAAAAAATGGTGCGATGACCCAGGTCTTCTCGCTAACGCCTTGGGCCTTTACCGCAGCTTGAAGACTGTTGTAGTAAACCATGGGATTTCGATCGAGACCGTGGACGATGATGATAACTGTGTCGATAGACTGAGCAGCTTTGGTAATGTCGCGATTGGAGACGTAGGCGAGATTTCTATTCTCAGCTAGAGGATAACGCAAATAAGCGGCCTTATCGAGTGTAGGACTATCTGCCTCCAGCACCGGAGGGATCTCTGGAGTCTGGTTCTGAATAATCTCGATCTCGGTCACGGGAGGCAGGCTGTTAGCAGGCGCAGTGGTCACGGCTCCAGGCGCTGACGTTCCCGCAGTGGCAGAACCATTCGAAACTCCCGTTTGCGCAGGATTCCCCTTCTCGCCTTTAGGGCTCTCGCTCTTAGCTGCTGCAACGTTATCCGATTTCCTGACTCCGTTTGCGCCTCGCTCCGGCGGAGGGAGGCAAGCCTGGAGAGAGAGGATGACGAATAAAGACGCTAGTGTAAACTGAAAGGTCATAATAATCATCCCCGGCCGATTTATGCCTATTTTCCTACAAAAAAGCATTTAAGGCACGAAAAAATCAACACAAAGATAGATCAGCTCTTCCCCTGACTTCTCACTGGCATCGGCTAAGACCGAACGCACGGCGTTTTGCATTTTCAACTTCATTTCGGGAAGCATCGCTCTTGGTAGGGAGATGAGATTGGTTGTAAAGTAATCGTGATCTCCACGCGTATCGAGGCAAAGGTTGGCCTTTTGACGAATGGCCTGATGATAGATTTTCGTGACCGGTTTTGTGTCTCCACCGATCGCGATTTTACTTTTACTCGTCCATTGCCCACCGTTCTCTTCGGCGATTCCAAAGTCAGCGAGCATGGTTAAGACTTCCTGAACATGGTCTTCGGGGAGATGAAATCGATTGGAAAGAGCGGTGACAGTTCGAAGATGTTCAAATTCGATCGCGGCATGAATCGCGGATGGATACCAGGAGGACATGTACAGGACAGATTTGTCCGACGGGAGAGTGACGACTGCGCTGTCTTTCTCTTGGTAGCTCACACTTCTTAGACTATCACTTCGAATCTTATCGAGGTGCCTTTCGAAGTTACCTCTCAGCTTTTCCGTCCCGGCTCGCGCAATGTTGACAAGGCCTAGAAAGTAATCCGTGTGGAGCTCATCCAACTTCCAAAACTCGCAGATCGCAACGGCCTGTTCGAGATTCAGATGAGCACGACCGCTTAGTACATGAGAGAGGTGAGAATTGTGGCAGCCAGCAGCTTTCGCCAAAAGAGTCTGGTAGCCGCGGACGTTCATGTTCTCGCTGATGTGATCCCGAACTACGTCAATGTAATTCGTCTGTTCAAAAAATCGAAGCATATCGCTCCTCGTGGTCGTTGTGAGAAACCCAACAAAGTTATTTCTTTTTGTGAAAAAATAATCAAAGTAATCAACCAGTTACTCACACCATACCTGCAAAAACACGAACGACAAAGAACCAATTTTAATTTTCGTTCAGGTCTTTGCGGGAGGGTGACTAGATCTTATTGACTTGGGGTTGTCTGACACGAAGAGAGGGCATTGATCCGTCTCTGTTCGAGACTACCAGGCGAAGGTTCTGCCGATGTCTTCATAACCTTCAGGCTCAACATCAAGGCGGTAGAGATTTTGTTGAACCGCTTTTTTTGCCTGGAAGAGTGAGGGCGACGGCTGAAGGTAAAAGCCACTCGCGCGCTCCATGAATCCCTGGGCTTTGGCTACAGCCCCGGTAGGAAACTTGGTAAATTGCAAGTCGTCCTTACTTTTCGGTCCAACGACCACTTCGATCGAGACTTCGCCGTATTCAAGACTCTCGAAAGTCGCAACGGTCTTGCCAAGTTTTTCGATATCAAATTCAATTCGCTTGCCGTTGATCTCTTTGCTTTCATCAGCACTAAGAAAACCGGCTTCGATGCCCGCGTTGATTGCTGTGACCATAAGGTTACGCCAAGCGATTTCACGATCCGTTTTGTATTCTGTAATTTTAGAGCGCATCGGATTCTCCCCATAATTAGACCGCATACTTAGCGCAAAAGACTGAGAGAAACAGCAGCAGAATGCAGAAGAGTGACACTTTAGCCAAAAAAAGACCCCGGATTGCGCGGCAACCGGGGTCTCTTCTCTTATTTGATCGACTTAGCGTTTGTAAGCGCTGGTCGAGCTGCCCATGACACCATTGGTGAAGAGCAGATTGTCGCTCGCACCGATGAGTGTGGTTGTCTCATTGTTCCAGACATCCCATTGCTGAGCGCCAGATTTTGCATCGAGACGAACGATACCCATTGGCGGGTAACGTGAAGCAGGACCGCCGTAGAGGACGAAGACGTCATCGCCGTAGGTTTCGAAGTTGAAGAAGACTTCGCTTTGGATTGGAAATTCACGGCTGAAATTCCAAAGGATTGCTCCGTTCGAACGATCGATCGCGATCAGGTTTCTTCCACCTTTATAGTAGAGTTTGCCTGAGCTGTCTTCGGTCGGGTAAACCGAACCCGTAGCGTCCTGTGTTTCCCAGAGTTTGGTTCCATCAGGATTGATGAGTTTTGTCTTAGCCTGGCCGCTTGAAGTGCTATTGCTGCGAACTAGGAGATCGCCGTTTTTCAGAACGACTGCACTCGAGTTGTTATCACCGACGCTCTCTGGAATTTCGATTGACCAGAGAACTTTGCCATCAGCAGGGTTCAAACGGACGACTTTGCGCGCCTGGCGAACATAAACGACTCCGCTTTGGTTCCACTCGAGATAGGAGTCAGTTCCTTCGTAACTCCAGCTTTTTTTGCCAGTCTCGTTATCAAGACGTTCGAAATAGTTGGGGCGACTGACGAAGAGAACGCCTTTGGTGGTAGCAGTGGCCCACTCACCTTCTTTTAGAGCCCGGGTCCACTTGACTCGGCCTGTGCCGCTCTCAAGATTGACGATTGTCGTGATGTTCTCTTTATATACAGAAAGTAAAACATTTTGATTTTGTTTTGTGAGGTAAGAAGCAAAACCATCTGGAGTATAGGACCAGCGTTCTTTGCCGCCTTCTTTTTCAATGCTACGGAACTTGTTATTTTGATTGTAGCCGATAAAGAAAACGGAATTGTATCCTTCAGAACAGTAAAGGCTGCCGCCTTCGGCTTGGCTGTCAACTGTCCAGCGAACCTGACCATTGCTTGGATCAAGCGCTTTCACTTTGCCGCCGCTGGTGATGAACACACGGCTATCATCGCTACAATCAAGGTAAGGGGTCGCAAACGATTCAGTCTTGTGAGACCAGCGATCTTTCCCTGTGAGTTTATCAACCATCGCGATTGCCGACTGATCGCCACTAACTTGACGGAAGAGACGACCGAGCTTGTCAGTCATCAAACTTGTGCCTTTGAGGCTCCAGGCTTTAGCTCCCATTCCCTCAAACTGTTCAACGAGCTGCCAGTCCTGGCTAGCTCCGCCGTGACAATCCCATTGGTGGATTTTGCCACCAGCGTCACTTGTCGGGCCAGCGATGTCGAGGCACTTGCCGCTATTCGTAAACTTCACAGTATAACTGTTGCCATTCGATGGGGTGAAGTACATGCGTGGAGAGTTGCCGGCGTAGTTCGTGGATTGAACGACGATACCGCCATTGTCCAGGGACTCATTGGCAACTTTCACGTATTGGCCAGATTCCTGAGCCACGAGTTGAAAGGCATTCTTATAGGCATCCAGAAGACGAAACTTCTGGTTAGACTTACCGGTACAATTCCACTGCTGGAGCTGAACGCCGTCCGTAAATGAATGATCGGTGACATCCAGGCACTTGCCACTCAGTTTCGAGACGAGTTGATAAACCTTTCCAGGTACGAGAGTCGTACGTGGAGCGTCGTACGTGGAGCTTCCTGGGCTTGGGCACTTAGAGCTAACAAGGATGATCCTGCCAGCGCCGCAAAAGCGGCTCTACTAAAATTAAACATATGAATCCAACTCCTTGACGAGACCCCGGTATGAGGTCTGATTTAACCGGTGATTTTGAGTGAGGCGAAATTAGCAGTCGAGCCATAAAGCTCAAGGACTATCGACGCAGGCACTCTCTTTTTGAATCAGAGTGAATAGATTCGCTTCGACGATCTTTTACCATCTTTGCGGTCTCAGACTATCTCAGTCCTTTTCCTCTCTCATTCCGTTCGGAGGAGAGGGTTGCAAAGTTCTCGCCAGCCTCGAGAATTGAGGCTAGAAAGCTTTCCAAAAAAATGTCGCTTTGTTTAGAAAAAATATTCATGGTGAGGTTTAATATTCTCATAGCAGAACGGCGAAACATTTAAGTTTGCCTTAAAGACGCCGGGCGAAGGTTAGGCATTGTGCGTTGCTGTTTGACTGCTTCTCTTCAAGTGGAGTGAAGCCTGTTTTTATGTATACGGCCTTCGCAGATTCGTTGCCGTCTTTGACTTCAAGCAGCACCTGCTCGACAGGATGAGAGTTAAAAATCTCTTTGAGAATGTTTACGGTTAGTACTTGCCCAAGACCTTTGCCACGATAACTCTCTCTCACATACATCTGCAGCAGAGTCCCGGCTGCGGGAATGCCGAAGCTATTCTCGTCCGAATAAGCAAAGATGCCGATCAGTACTTCATCATCGAATGCGCCCATGACCCATTGCGATCGTGATCCGGATTCCATCGCCACTTCGAAAAACATCTTAGGCATCTGCAAAGCCCCTTCGTAGCTGCTGGCATAAGCTTCAGGATTGAGGCGTAGGGCCTCGAGTCGAATGTTTCGGTATGATGTAGAGTCAGCAGGTCTTAAAACCCGGTAGGAAATATTCATTTCAAAAATCTTTCCATGAAAATTGATGTACAACACTCTCGAGAAACTGAGCTTTCCTTAGAATCAGACTATGACGAAAGAACCAGAATAGGCCAGAGCAAATCTTCCGATATCTGCACTGCGTTAAGAGTTTAACGCAAAAAATGCCCTCTTCAGTTTATGAGGCCTCTATGAAAATCCTATTCTACGTATTCACAGTTTTTCTAATAGCCGTAGTTAACCCGAACGCTCAAGCACAATCGCCTCGCGAAGACCGAAGCACCACGGTCTTCTCAAGCGATTACATTACGCAGGTCGTCCTGCACGGCGCTGCGGCCGCAACGCTTTACAAAGACTTATCGTCTCGGGATGGTGTCGAAGAATTTGCTTGCGGTGACGGGCGAGCCGTGGAGGTCGCGCCCTTTCTCTGCGTTCAGAAAGACGGCAGCAGCATCTGCTTGTCCATTCTATTCCCAGGCAGCGATCGATTTGTGATACCGGATTCTTGTGAAGGCCCGAATCCAAGCGAGATCGGCGTTGGCAGTATTCCACCGAGCCTAAAACTCAAAGCGAAACCCGACTCGTACCGCAGTGAATTATAAATCGACGTAAAAGGCCAGGGATCACGCTCCCCGGTCTTTCCACCCAGCATCCTGCCCAATATCTGCTCATGTTTTTCGGCTCTTATGTTAGAATAAACTTCAGACTTGGGCAGGCTTGGAGGGGCGAGTGATGGAATCGAATCCAGATCCAATTCAAGACATGATTGATAACGCTGCGCCGAAGCCTCGAAAGGCGAAGGCTGAGAAGTTTGCAATCGAGCGCGATATTTTTGGCCAGGAATTTCTTGGCACGAAGCAGATTCTTCGACTCGATATTGAAGAAAAAAAGCTGCCCCCTGCGGCCCGTGACCTGCTCTTCGCTGCAGCCGTGATGTATTTGGATGATATCGATTTCAACAAAATCTTTTCGGATGCGCTCCTCGAGGTGAAACCATCTTTTTGGTCGAAAAAACTCGATCAGCTGACTCCCCTCGAATGGAAACTCCTGGCAGCGCTGGAAGACGAATCCTTTAAGGCACAGGTCAAAGATCTAATCGAAGGGGATATTCGAACATAAAAAAATCCGGGAAACTTTTCCCGGATCCGATAACGATTAAATCTCGACGTTTTCAATTTCAAAGGTCTGCACGGAATTCTCTGGGAAGAGAACCTGAATCTGCCCATCCTTTAAACTGATATCGTCATGAAAATTATAAAGGTCCTTACCATCTTTCGTTGTCATCCAGCGTTTGACTCTACCGCCTGCACCATCGGCTCGACGAAACGAAGCCAGATCAAAGTTCATCCAGCGTGCTCCCCCATCATTTAACGCAACGATGACGAGCTTACGGGCACCAGAATCGTAGGCTGCCACCGAGTTTCCCTGTTTCGATTTGAGGATCGTCATGCCTTCCCGAATATGGCGGGAGAATTGAGCGAGCACGTAGTATTTGGAATTGACCGGGCCCAACCACTTATCGTCGTTATTTGCCTGGATCAAGCCCCAGCCGCCACCATCGAGCACTTGCCAATACATCCAGGCCACAGGATGCAGCCACTCAAAATCGAGCAAAAGGTTTCGGGCAAGCTTCATTCCCGAAGCATCATCTTCACCATATTCACTGTTCCAGATAAGTTTCTTATCCCGCTGAGCCTGGTCGTGGAGTCGGTCACGCCGCCCATTCGCCTCCTGATAGCCGTGAACATTGATTCGTCCGACCTTGGCCTTGGTTGAGGAATCAAATGCATTCCAGGTGGCAACAGCTTCATCATACTGATTTTCATCTGCAGCGGAGACCATTACAGATCCCAATCCGCGACTGGCGAGCTCGGCATGTTGGTGGGCGATAATTTTTTTCATCGTCCCATGCGAGAAGTGACTGCCTTCCTGCGTGCCGGTGTCCTTCCACCAGTTTGCCGTGGGCTCATTAAACGGCTCCACCGATTCAAAATTCACAGCCCAGTTATCTCGCGCATACTTCGCCACCGTCGCCAGATACACGGCGTGCTTTTGGAGGTTCCAACTTTGTAGATTCTCCTCCTTACCCTCTTTTGCTCCTGAAGGATTATGGTTCTTCAGCATCCACCACATCGGCGAATTCGAAAAGAGTTCAAAGCGGTTGACGCCTCGATCCTGAGCCTTTTTTAACATCTGTCGCTGCAAGGGATCAGCTGACCAGTTCCAACTCCCCGACGCCGGATCCTCGCTATTCCAATCCCTCCAAAAACCCTCGATAATCCGCGAGCGAATCATGTTGGTGGAATAGACTGCGGATTCCCCATTTGCTGCTGTGTGCGTGGAGGCTCCTGCGTTGAAGCGAGCAATGTTAAAGCCAAGTCCTGGGAGATCACGGTTATCGTAGCGGGTGACCTTGCTTGTAAAAAAGATATCAGCAAGTTGATCTCTATCTCCAAAGGAGCTGGCCCACCAGGCCAACGAAGTGCCCCAGCCCTGCCAGGTCCCATACTGAGTACTCGGCTCAAAACTCAAGTTGAGCTCGCCTGCCTCGCTAGCCTTGGCGGCACTCGATTCGGACCGGACCGTTTTACACGAAGAGAGAGTGATACTTGAGATGCTAAGACTTACGAGAGCAAACTGTTTGAGAGACATAGTGCTGTCCTGTCGTTTCAGGGGAAGAGACAGAATACTAGGGATTTTGCCAAATACGAAGCCAAACGTAGTCCAAAATCCTCAAGGAGGGGTGCAAACAATCGAATTGCGTCAACGAAAATACCCTGACTCTATTACCAATTGTTAAAAACCTTGGCGCGCAAGAGCTTTAAGATTCACTAGGCAAATCTTGCTGCGAGCTCTGAGGTAAACTGGATGTATTCCAAGAG
>SEDW01000373.1 GCA_004193325.1 Pseudomonadota bacterium
GACTTCACGATCAATAGAATTTCGTCACCATCGAGATCGAAGTCCATGTCGAAGTAAAAATCGACGAAAGGAACTTCGATACTGCGCTTTTTGTCATCGACGATCGTAACAACATCGGACGCGCCGTAGTTGTTCACATCCGTGACTTTGCCGAAGAGAACGCCGTCGGCATCCTTGACCGTTTTACCGATCACGTCACTCCAGAAGTATTCTTCGTCTTCGTCGATCTCCAAAGCATCACGATCGGCCCAGATTATTTGGTGGCAGATAGCTTCAGCAGCTTCACGAGACAAAATCTCGGAAATCTGGAGGACGGGACGTTCACCCTGAAAGCGAATGTGTTTGACTGCGAAAGTCTTGGCTTTGTCGATGCTGGGGCCAATGTGAAGAGCTTTGAGTTCTTCGGGTAATTCTTCGTCCCTTTGAGAAACGAAAAACGCACCGTTGAGCCCATGGGGCTTACCAACGATGCCTAGCTGAATCCACCGTTTTTGCACAGCGTTCCTAGCGATTAATGCTTGTGTGTTTTAGCGCGCTCAAGCTTGATGCTTTTTGCACGGAAGATACTAGCGACAGCTGTTGAAACGTCAGCTCCGCGTTCGTACCAGTAAGCAGCGCGATCAACTTTGAGCTCAATGATCGAAGGCTCAGCGCTTGGATCGTAGTAGCCGAGTTTTTCGATGAATTTACCATCGCGTGCGTTACGTGAATCTGTAGCAACGATATGGTAAAAAGGACGATGTGTTGATCCGTGGCGCTGTAAACGTAAAGTCAGCATGGTAACTCCATAAACTCTCAGGTGTCTGATCTGTCAGCACAGATTTCAGTTGCACGACCTTTCGGTGTGCCCATTCCTATAAGGAACAACTCTATAGCAAAGTCCTGGACGAGTTTCTAGCCCAAAAACTTGTGCTAGAACTTCAGCCGGAAAACCTGGCCCTCAAGGGAAAGCTGACCTTAATAGAAGAGTGTCATTAAATCAAGATATAGTACTCTGAACAGGGGTTTGCTAAGATTCTCTATATCGTTTACGACTAAGCTGAAAGGGTCCATCGTGAAATTACACATGTGGGGCACCCGCGGATCCTTACCCCGAGCCATCACAAATGACTCTTTTGTGAGCTTGGTCGACAAATATGCTAAAGACGCCGAAAAGGCCGGACTTAGCACTATCAGCGAATTTCGGAACGCCATCCGCGACGGAGATCTCGCGACGCCACTCGTCTTTGGCGGCAATACGACCTGCAACGAAATCATCTACAAGAACCACCGCATCTTTGTTGATATGGGAACCGGATTCGCGGAAGCGTCGTCGGAAGTCATGGCACAAGGGCGTACTGAGTTTCATGTATTCGTGACCCATCTTCACTGGGACCATATTATGGGGATGCCGTTTTTCGTGCCTCTCTATATCCCAGGAACCAAGATCACGATTTATCATGTGCACCCGCACGCCCCAGAATTCATCAAGATCCAATTCAACGGCGTGAACTTTCCGGTGAAGTGGGATCAGCTTGGCGCGACCGTCCAGTTCGTGCAGCTCAAGCAATATACACCGACCAAATTTGATGACCTCTCGGTCACAGCTTTTGCTCTCGATCATCCGGGCGGCTCCTTCGGCTATCGCTTTGATGTCGATGGCTACTCATTGGCAATCGGTGTGGACGGTGAATACAAACGCATCACTCCTTCCGATCTCGGCAAAGACTTGCCCTACTATCAAAATCTCGACCTCTTGGTATTCGACGGCCAGTATGAAATGGACGAGCTAGCTAGCCGCTATGACTGGGGGCACTGCAGTCCTCCAATCGGTGTGGAACTCGCTCTTCGCGAAGGAATTCGCAACATTATCATCACTCATCATGATCCTCGCGCGTCGGAGGAAAAAGAGCGAAGCATGCTCGCCCAGGCTCTCGACCACCGGAATAAGCAACTTGCTTACTATCAGACGGTTTGGCAGGACCTTAAACAGCCTGATGGACCTGCGATACACCTCGCTTATGACGGTATGGAATTTGACCTGAAAAAACTCACTCCTCGTACCAAACTGAAATAATCCACCGACTCGGCAGGCCTGGAGCCAAGCTGCTTGACACAATAGACGATTCCTAGAGAAGATGCGTAGGACACAAATGACCTCAACGCATCCCTAGAAAGCGAGATCTCCTGTGTTTAGACGCAGCTTAATCCAGTGCTCAATCTTCGCCTTTGTCTTCGGTCTATGCAGCAGCGCCTTCGCCCTCGACTATGGCGATGTCACGGCCGTTCGCGATCGTACGAATAAATCCGCTCTCATCCTTACGATCAATTTCAAATCTGTGACCTTGTCTGACAATGCCTCACTCGGAATTCCTGCGACCTCAATATCCTCTTCACAGGTGCAGCAGGCCTTTGCAAACCATATCGATCTTTGTATTGCCACGAGTGCAACCCAGACCTCTTGCGGTGAAACCGACAAGAAGGTGAAGTACGCAATCGGCCGGCAGCCTCTCCCCCAGACCGGTATCTATATCTCGGAAACCCAGCTGGCGAACTTCGTCGAGAACGGCACTACCGTTGTCACTGATGTCGCCGACCCGACGATCAACGCTTACAGCTCACAAATCCTTATCACAGATAACGCTGCTGAAATTCCTGTGGGCACCAAGATTTTGATTCGTCTCTATCCGGACAAAGTCTCTTCCAACGGCAATAAAGACAAGATCGATGTCGTTGCCAAACTCGGCTCCGGCGTGAAAGATGTTGTCGAAGTCACAGGCGCAATTACAACGCCGGTATCAATCAGCGCGACCTGGAATAACAAAGCAGCTGTCAGCCTCGAAGACGGCACCACGGGTATCCCCAACGGAGTCATCGGAGCTCTGTTCTCAGGCATAAACAGCACAGAAAATGTCAGCTTCAACGCACAGACCTACGTTGCCGATCCTACTACCATGACTCCGGAGACAGCAGCTTGTACCGTCGTCCCCGAAGGTCTCGAAACCGATGCTCCGACCTGTTCGGTGACCTGCGCACCAGCCGATGTCCCTGTGTCTTTCAACCTGAATAGTCTAGCATCAGCGGGAATTCGCACCAGCGTTGTGAACAACCTCGCGACAACTTCCATTCTTGGATTCGGCGGCCTTACCCTTGCCGGCGGCCCTTACGCGATCGTTCTGCAATATCTGCCTGAAGGCACCAAATTCTCTTGTGCCGTTGCGAATGTCTCCGATGCTGCAACGCTGAGCCAGCTCAACGGTGGCCCGGCGCCGTCATCCGGCGATCCAAGTTGCTTCATTGCAACGGCCGCCTATGGTTCATCTCTAGATCCGCACATCGATGTTCTTCGCTGGTTCCGTGACAGCTATCTCCTAAAATCGAGCCCAGGCAAAGCCTTCGTTCGCCTCTACTATCGCCATAGTCCACCCGTCGCCAACTGGATCTCCGAGCACCCCTGGGCGCGAACAGCGACCCGCGCAGCTCTCTGGACTCCGGTTCTATTCCTTGAAATGCTGAGAGATCATCGCTGGATGGCGATTTCGATCCTGCTCGCCCTGGGAATCGCCTTTTTTATGCGTCGACGCCTGGCTTAATACATAAGGTCCTGTATGAAAAATCGTGACGAAATCAAAGCAATCCAACTGTCGGACTATCGTCAACCTTCATACTGGGCCAAGAAAGTTTATTTGACCCTGGAGCTTGATCCCGATCATACCCGGGTACACTCCAAGGTTGAATACGTCCACAACCCTGGCCATGATAAATCTCTTCAATTGAACGGCAAAGACCTTCGCCTCGTCTCCGTGCATGTTAACGGCCAAGCAAAAGCTCTCGACAGCTTTACTCATGATGCCGAACATCTGAATCTCGACAATCTTCCCGATGCCTTCACCCTCGAGATCGTGACCGAACTCTGCCCTAAGAATAATACGTCCCTCGAAGGGCTTTACCTCTCAAGCGATGCCTTCTTCTCTCAGTGCGA
>SEDW01000018.1 GCA_004193325.1 Pseudomonadota bacterium
TCGACGTGCAAGATCTTCGCTTCCGCCATGGGGCCAATGCCGGGGTGAAAGGTCTCGTCATTTTCAACGAGCTTGAGGCTTTTGATGCCAGATCTTAGGTGGACGATTTCAAACTCGGACATCATCTCTTCTCGCAATAAAGGCTAAGTCTTCATCCCCGCGCGGGGAAAGCGGCGGAACGGGCAGAACTTACGATATGTGACTGGAAAGCTCCAGAGGCTTCCCAAAAAAAAGGCCTTCCTAACCTTGGGGTCGGGAAGGCCTTGGATCATATCGAAAAGGAATCAACTGAAGAGAGAGTCGGCATATTCACGCGGCTGGAATTCTTTAAGATCAGCAGCCTTCTCGCCGACGCCAATGTAGCGTATGGGGATATGGAACTTGTTGTGAATGCCAACGATCACTCCGCCCTTCGCGGTGCCGTCAAGTTTTGTGACGATAAGGCCCGAGAGCTGCACGAGATCGCCAAAGGCTTTCACTTGCTGAACCGCATTCTGGCCATTGGTCGAATCGATGACGAGCCAGGTTTCATGGGGGGCTTCGGGAAGTTCTTTCTGAATCACGCGTTTGATCTTCGCCAATTCATCCATGAGTTCGGCTTTGCTGTGCAGACGGCCCGCAGTATCGATCAAGAGAACATCGACCGCGCGAGCCTTGGCGGCTTTCACACCGTCGAAGGCAACCGACGCCACGCCGACGACAAGGATCACCATAGGTCCCGAAGCTGGGCGATTCAAGGGCTTCGTTTCGGCGCCAAAGATTGCAGTGATCTCATCACGCATCGATTGGGATACCTGATCCCAAGTTGGCATTTCGCTCTGTCCGGAGAATTTTTTGCGCAAAGCGGCGACCATGCGATCGGCCGTCTCAACTCCCATATCACTGCGATAGAGATTTTCATGAAGCTCTTCAAGCAGCTCGTCATTGAAAACTTTTTTTGTTCCAAAAAGACTGCCTATGCTGCCCGAGAGTTGATTGCGCGTCTTACTCAAGCCATCCCTGAGGCGGCCGAGCCAGGAGCTTTCGCTGTCTCTTAATATCTCGCTGACATCAGCGGGTTCTGCAGGAATTGAAATTCCCGGCTCATCACTCTTTAGTTCTTTAGCGATGACGGGTTTGGTCGCCAGTTCCGGGGGAAGAGTTTTTGGATGTTTCCAATGAGTCTTTTTCAGGACGAAGAGAATGAGAAGCGCCACGAGCGTAAGAGGCAGAAGGTAAATGAGCCAAGAGTTGCTGGCGTCGACACTAGTTGATAACGTTTGTGCTTGCGCCGAGGTCGACCAGGTAAACATCGATTTGCCTTTCGTAGAGAATCGTCGTCCATTTGCTTGAAGCAATTGAGATTGCGTAAGCTATGTCCTCTGTAAGGTGTTCGATAGTAGCGATAATTTTTCTAAAACCCTAGTACGAATCAATCCAGACCCGGAGAGTGTGAGCCATGAAGATTGTCTTGTACGCCGCAGTCAGCCTGTTTTTCACAGCTAAGCTATCCGCTCAGGAAGCGCCACTTGTGTGGGATGAGTCGAGCGTGCTCGATAACTGGGAGCGAGCAGTCCGTGATTTTCGTCGCGACCACAATTTTGGCATCCTTCTCGGGCAGACGCAGACACGCTGGAAAGGCTCTGTTGACGACCGCTCCATCGACACACATTCCAGCGCATCCGAAATAACCCTGCAGTATAGTTTCCACATTCCCTGGACCAAAGGATTTGGCTATAGCCTTGGTACCAGTGCCTCGGTAATGTTGGGCGATCAGGGGGCGAACAACATTCAAACCCACTACCGGGCTACGCTTCCGGGTTTAGAGCTCGGCCTCGTCTGGAACCTAAATGATCGCTTTCGACTAAACCTCGGAGCGGTTTATGGATGGGAAAGAGTCGACGGTCTGAAGATCGACGACAGGCCAGGTCGCATCAGTATAACGGAAGAGAGTCTCTCAGCCAAAATGAGTGTGGATTACTTCTACAAACTTACCTGGGCGGTAAGAATTGAAGTCGAACATACCCGCTTCCCTGAGAATGCCTCCGCCAGCTACGATCTTGAAAAATCGATTCTGCGCACACGTCTAGGATTGATAAAACATCTACTTTGACGCTTGGAACTCAATGATATTGTTGTCAATATCATCTTTTTTATATTTTTCTTCAGTCCGAAACGAAATCTCCGATTGGGTTAAATATCAGGAAGGTCTTCGGACCGAAACTTAGAGAACGCACCCTCGGGGGACTTCATGCAACGCTTGCTTCTAACGCTCATCATGGCCAGCCAAATCGTTGCGTGCGGTTCGACTTCCGGTAAAAGAAATTCGATCTCTGAGAATCCTCATCAAGCTGCCAATGCTTCAGGAACTGGTAACTCAGCCTTCCATAGTCTTGTTGGCTGGCAGAAAACGGTTCCTTACTACATCACATCAGAAGCTCCAGACGAAGTCGTAGAGGCCTCACAAAATGCCGCAGATACCTGGGGCGATGCGATCGGCCAAGTTGCCATGAAATTCATGGGAATCTCGGAAGCAAAACGCAACGGCGACCTCTACTCAAGTCTCGATGACGATACGACCTATGTCTATTATGAAGCCAACTGGAACAGCAGCACTTCAAAGTCATCCACTACACTCGCGACCACAGTCTGGGAAAATGCTAACGACTCAGATCGCATTGTTCGTGGTGACGTTATCCTCAACGCTCAGACTTACACCTTCCTCAACGCTCTCAACAAGATCCCAAAAGGTGTTGATGAAGGCCGCGTGGTCGATGCCGAAACAGTTCTTCTCCATGAGTTTGGTCATCTCCTTGGCCTCGACCACATCGAAGAAGACGAAGATTCCGATTCGATCATGCATGCGAAGACTTTCATAGGTCCTGGCCTGAGCTTCCGCAGCCTGAGCGATGGTGACACTCAACATATCCGCCAGTTATACCCATAAGTCACTCCCCCTTAAAGTCAGGTCCTATTCTTACCGAAGGAAAGATAAGCCTTCGGGAGGAAATATGAAAAAGGACCCAGTCCGCAGATCAAAAACCGGTGATGACCTTGAACTTTTAAACGAAATCATCAAAGATGATCCTTGGCTGCTTGAGAAAGTTCTCAACAAGATCCGGATGATTCGCGGCGTTGAAGCTGGTCTTTTGGATTCGATGGCCGGGAAAACCGAAGCTCCATCCAATAAACGAGGAAAATGAAATCTCCCCTAAGATATGGAATTCCTTTCCTAATCTCAATTCTATTGGGTGCTTGCGAAACTGTGTCTGACGAGATGCGTGTCCTTGAAAAAAGCCGGCAGTCGGAACCCACTTGGCTTTCGAACGGTCCTGGTTTCAAACCCTCAGCTGAGGGCATTGATTTTGTCCTGCTAAAGGATAAGGTTCTCGATCTCACCCTGGGCCTTAAACAGGCCGAAGCGAGCGTTCTCTACAATCTCAAATTCCAGATGTATCAATTGATCCTAAGCAATGTCGATCAGGCACAGCTTGGCAAAATAACGCCTCCGGTCTTTCAGCAGCAGATCAGCAAGATTCTTGACAAGGAATTGACCAAGGACAATTTGAAGGACTTCTACTTCGATAAGGTCTCTGTACCAACTGGCGATAATGGACTCATCCCAGAGTATTATCGGATCTATGTTTATGCACGAGTTGACGCAAAGCAACGTGCCACAATTACTTCTTCTGTGAAGTCCTATATCCTCAGTTCAACTAGTCAAAATAAAGCTCCGCAATCCAAGTCACTGTCAC
Source organism: Pseudomonadota bacterium (assembly GCA_004193325.1). Classification (GTDB taxonomy): domain Bacteria; phylum Bdellovibrionota_B; class Oligoflexia; order Oligoflexales; family Oligoflexaceae; genus Oligoflexus. Next base: position 3,735 of record SEDW01000018.1, read on the forward strand.
AATTTTAATGCGACAGAAATCGCTGTAAGCCTTTTTATACTTGGGTTTTATCGGCTTGCCTTTCCCCCTTTGTCTCTGCACAATGTGAGCCTCTCGTCCAAAACTACGACGAATGTGCATATATTATGGCGGAGCCTTAGCAGCAAACATGTCCGAAACCATCTCAGCAGCGTCATTCATAGTACCGCTCTGGTGGATTAGGGCTTTCGAAGTTGCATTACAACTCCGCTCACTCGATACCGACCCCTTCGCGATGAGTGAAACGGGTGGTCTCTCTCCGGCTCTCACTGATGCCGAACTCAACGCCTTTCTCGTCATTATCCAAAGCAGTCAGCAGCAGATCCTAAGCGGCCAGAAGTGGCTGAAATTTGATCCTGATCTTCTTTTGAAGAATCATCCCGCTATGGGTCGAACCAAGAGCTTTCTCTTCCTTCGTCTTGTGCAGATGCTTCGAAGTCTTCAGGTTCTGCCTCATAGCCAACCCGATCAGAAGGAAACGCTTTTCTTCTTTGAACGGGAAGAGCGCCGCCGCGATACAGACGGCAGTACAAAGACGATGTACCGTCTGAATAACCTCGCTGCTGAGCTTTTGCTTGGCTACACCGAGCCCTATTCGGAAGTCGTTCGACTGGTTGAAGGCAAAGCCCGCGCTCACCGTTACCTCGGTAACCACGAGCCGCTCTCCCTAAGACCCTCGGTATGGCTGGATCTCTCCTATCTCGAACAGTTCATCTTTCTTCAGCTTCGCAAGGCAAGCATGTGGGAAGAGAGTAGCTATCGCTGGGATTCGGTCTTTGGACGCGGTTTTGATGAATTCTTTGCCAACCTCACTTTGCCCAAAATCAAAGCGAAGGATGGAATGGAACTCAGTCCCTTCCGCCAGAAAATTCGCCTGCTTAAAAGAGTCGGACGAAAGCTCATCGATCACGGTGTGATTCGTTCGGCGCAAAATATCGATTATCTCGCCATCGACTCCGATGGTGATCCGTTGACTGTGATCTGGCAGCTGCACGAAAGTGAAGCCCAGTCCCAGGAGCGCAAAGATTATGAAACTGATGTGGCACGCTACTTCAGGGATAATCATCTGGACCAGGCTCTGAAAAAGCTTGTACCCATCGTCAGTCCCACGGCCAAGACCGATGAGCTCTTCGCCTTTTGGCGGGAGATCGAGGATCGCGAGAAAATCGAATCCTCAGGGCACCTCAAACTTGACGGCAATCTTCTCTTGCCGATCTCTGGACTCTTTTTTGAATGGAATCTTCGTTCGAAAAGTAGCGACATTCTCTCAATGCCGGGTTGGTTGAAAGATAGCCCAGCTCTGAAGCTCATCGGAAACCCTGCCCTTCCACTTCAGGAAAAGCTCAGCGGTTTTGCAGCGATGATCAAAGCGCAGCCTGAGTATCAAAAAGATATTGAGAATCTGCCACGAGCCAGCATCGCAGCGCCGATCACTCTTCGGCAGGCTGATATTCTCGAACGCCTTGCCACTGCGGCGAGCTCAGCGTCAAGCAGCTCAAAGACGGCAACCTCGCAGGGCGTTCAGGCTCGCAAGGACAAGCAGACGAGTCCCGCTCCCGCAGCGGCTACGACCATGAAGCCTGTTGGCGTGCAAAAAGGTCCTGATCCTGAGCTGCGTAAACAGGCGAGCGAAGAGCTGCAGAAGATGCGCGAACGCGAACCGAAGCGCTATCAGAGTCTCAAGGCGAAGTACCTTGAAGATCTTGAGATGGAGAAAAAGCAGATTATCTTTGAGATGAAAGAACGCATGCAGCCGCATGCGTTTGATGATCATTTGAAGTATAGCCTCGTCAAGTACATGGTCGACAATCCAAGGCTCTGGCAGACGGAAGATCGAAACTTCCCCTAGATCCTAGCGTTTGGCAAGCAGGCCGTTCACCACGGCTAGAATCTGCTCTTTTTTAATCGGCTTCACCAAAAAAGCATTTACCCCCAAACCTTTGGCTCGAAGTAGCTCCTCGGAACCTGTTTCCGTCGTGAGCATGCAGATAGGTATGCCCGCTGTCTTCGGGTTTTTTTTCAGGCGTTCGACCATTTCCAGGCCATTCATCTGAGGCATATTGATGTCGGAGAAGATGAGGTCGACGTTTTCATCCTGAGCGCGCTGCAGGCCCTCGTCCCCATCCGCAGCCTCGATAATCGTGTGCTTCATTCCTTCGAGATGGTTGAGAATCAACTGTCTTGCAGTCGTGGAATCGTCGATGACCAAAATCGTTTTGCCGCTCATATCGTTTATCACCTTCTCGGTTTCGAATTAGCTTTTGGGATCGAGAGCGTCGCGCAAGGCGTCGCCAAGGAAGTTGAGCCCGACGACCAAGACAAAGATCGCAAGACCCGGAATCAAGGCAAGATGGGGTGCAAGGTCAACTTCCACCTGACTCGCCTGTCCCAGCAGTCCGCCCCAGGTCAACACAGAATCTCGGGCACCAAAGCCCAGAAAGCTGAGGCCAGCCTCGACAATGATCACGCTCGATAGGGAGAAGCTCGCGTGTACGATTAAGGGCGTGAGGATGCTTGGAAAGATATGTTTGCGAATCAACCGGCTGCTTTGTGCACCCAGGGCACGGCTGGCCTGAACGAATTCGCGCTCTCTTATGGAAAGGACCTGGCCACGGACGAGACGTGCGGTGCTCGTCCAGCCCGTAACTGCGATGGAAAAGATAATCGTATAGAGGCTAGGGCCCATGATAGCCGTCAGGGTAAGGGCCAGCAGGATGCTCGGAAAGGCCATAAAGATATCGACTACCCGCATAATCACAAGATCAACCCAGCCGCGCCAGTAGCCGGAGATGAGGCCAACCACCGTTCCAACCGCCATCGACAGGAGAACGGTTAAAAACGCGACGTAGAGCGAAACCCGTGTGCCGAAGAGCATGATACTGAGAACGTCCTCGCCTTCAAGGTCACAGCCAAGGATATGTCCCGCCTGAGGCGAACAAAGGCGTTCCAGAAGATCTGCATTGCCGAGCTGATAGGGAGCTAGCATCGGCGCAAAAAGAGCGACGACGAAAGTGATGAAGAGGATACTGGCGCCGATCCAAAAGCGGGCATTGCCCATGAGCTTTTGCCGAACGCGTTCTCCTGGAGATTGAGCAGTCTGAGTCACGGCGTTCCTCTTAAGTTGAGATGCGGATCCTAGGATCGACGAGTGAATAGGCAATGTCAGTCAGGAGATTCACCAGCAAATAGGAACCTGAGAAAAAGAGAACACAGCCCTGAACAACTGGATAGTCGCGCGTATTGATTCCCTCGACGAGTAAGCTGCCAAGACCTGGCCAGTCGAAGACTTTTTCCGTGATAATCGCTCCGGTCATCAAGACACCAAACTGCAGGCCGACGACCGTTACGAGTGGCAGCGATGCATTGCGAAAGGTGTGGCCGAGGATCACTCGGGATTCTGAACAGCCTTTGGCACGAGCCGTTCGCACAAAATCTTCTTTCAAAGTGTCGAGCATCGAGTTGCGGGTGATGCGGCTCAAGGCTGCAGCCAGGGGGGTTCCCATGGTGAAAGCCGGAAGGATATAACTCTTCCAGCTGCCCATCTCGGAGACTGGTAGCCAGCCCAGCTCGACGGAAAAGAGCAGGATAAGTAAAGGCCCAAGCCAGAAAGTGGGAATCGCCACTCCCGATACGGCAAAACTCATGGCAGCGAAATCAAGCTTTGAGCCTGCATTTATCGAGGCGATGATGCCGAGAGGAACACTGATCAAGAGGGCGACGATCAGAGAGGCGATGGCGAGGCGCATCGTTGCCGGCAGACGTTCCATGATGAGCTCGTTGACCGACTTCTGATAAATGAGGCTTCGGCCAAGATCGCCTTTGGCAGCATGCGCGATATAGCTCGCGGTCTGTCCAATGACTGTTTTATCGAGGCCAAGTTCGTGCCGAAGGGCGGCTTTGTCTTCGAGAGTTGCAAAGTCGCCGAGAATGATGTCGACGGGATCGCCGGGAACGAAGTGAATCATGCCGACGACGATGAGGAGCACCCCCAGCGCGACGGGAATTAAACTGCCGATTCGTTTTAATATGAAGCTCAACAAGAAGACTCCCTCCAAAGCATAGTGGATTTACTGAAAGTAACTATGCTGGAGTGCGGAATAGCGCCCATCAGCGTAGAGCTCAAATCCGGTCAGGTCCTTCGCCACAACAGCGAAGTTTTCCTCGTGCCAGAGAAAGATATAGGGTTTGTCCTGATCGACGATGTCTTGCACTTGATCATAGATCTTTTTGCGTTCTGAAAAATCATTTTTTTCGCGGCCGCTCTCGAGAAGGGCATCAAGTTTTGGATTTGAGTACCAGCCGCGGTTCGCGCCATTGGGCGGGAAATTTTCTGTGGCAAAGGCATAGCGATAAATATCCGGATCCTTAAAACCGACCCAGGTGAGGGTCCAGAGCTGAACCCGGCCCTGATCGATATCGAGTTTGAAGCGGCCCCATTCCATAGGTTCCACGATGACTTTGATACCGACTCGTTTCAACTGACTCGCAATAGCCTTGGCAACGCTGATACGCGTGACGTCGGTCGTTGTCTTGAGGCTGACCTCAAAACGAAATCCACCCTCAGTTTTACGTTTCAATCCAGCCTGGTCGAGCATCGCTTCTGCGGCTTTCGGGTCGTAACTGTCCTTTTTCAGACTTTCGCTATGGTAGACGGAATTCGGTGGTAGGATGGTGTTTGCCGGTATCGCCATTCCATTGAGAATGATGTTGATAATTTCCTGACGGTTCACAGCCAGGCTGATTGCACCCCGGATCGCCGGGTTGCTAACCAAGGGATCCTTCATATTGAAGCCGACGTAGGTAGTCTTGAGACTGGGCCGCTTCAGGATTTTTAAATTCGGATTTCGTCGCTCAAGAGTTCTGAGGGTATCGCGGCTGATACCGTTCTGAACGATATCGATTTCACCTGCTCTGAGTTTTGCGTATCGAGTTTTTTCATTGCGAACGATTTTAATGGTGACTAAGCTTAACTTAGGCGGAACTGCCGCGAAGCCATTTGCCTCCAGGGCAATTTCATTGATACCTGTCGATTTTATCTTAAAAGGGCCGCAGCCTTTGAGTTCCAGCGGATTTAGTTCAGCGAGTTTGGTGTCAGCCTCTTTGAGGATACCGACCACGAGATTGCTCGGAAAGCTTGCATCAGGCTTTTTCAGCGTAAAACGGATCCGACCTTCGCCGATACTTTCCACCCGATCGACGCCGACAAAGGCTGATGAGCGGGTGAACTTTTTATCTTTGATCAGAGAATTGTAGGTTGCCACCACATCCTCAGCTCGCACGGGACTGCCGTCGCTGAATTTCTGATCCTTACGAAGCTGCATTTCCAGAACTTTGGGTGAAACAAAACTTGGTGACGCTTCCAAAGCGCCGGGAATTGCCTTGCCGTCTTGATCGAAATTCATGAGAGAACAGTGCACCAAGTCTTCAACATACTGACTGTTTGCATCAACACTTTGACGCGGGTCGAAGCTTCGGACGTTGTCTTCGAAGGCAATTGTAAGCGAATTTCTGGGAGCCGCGATGAGCGTTTGTGTGAAAAGTAGCGATGTATATAAGGGGAGCGCAAGGAGCGACCACGGTGACGGTAATCCAAATGCGTATTGAAAAGTGATGTGACGCATGATGTCCCTGTTTTTTGTAGGTATGAATTCTTCATTTTACATAATTTCGGCAGCCCTAAGAAATAGCAATTAGGTCTGGGAGCTTAGCCCCTCTGATGGATCAGGATTTCACAGCTTCAAAGTCTATAAGACTTTGAAAATAAAGAAAAATTATTTTTTACGCTGTGACTGCCGCAAGTTGGCGAAGATTCTGCTAAAGCTGTCGAGCTAAATACGCTTGACGAGATTTCCTGACTAGGGCAGAGGATATATTACACAAGGCTGGTCGCTGCCTCGATTGCAGGTTCCTCCGAACCGTAATGTACGCCTTTCGTGTATTGACAGGACTTAATCCGATCCGCATGATTCAAATTAATCGATCGGTGTTCTAAGTGACGATTGTATGAGACTTACAATCCTGTCTATTTCCTTCGGGTTTCGTTGATTGCTCATTTCAAAACGAGTACAGTGTCAATTCGCAATTAAGAATACAGTCTTGAAGTTTCCACTCCGCAAACGAAGCTTTGCAGTGTTGTGGTCATAAATTTTTCTTTTTATCGAGCCTTTCCATGGCGCGATCCCAATATCCTCTGGAGATGAATTCGAATGGCCGAAAAAGCGAAAGCAAAAAAGGCAAAAACTGTCTCGAAGAAAACTTCCGTAAAATCAAAGAAGCGGAATGATCAAGAACAGGAAGAGCTGCAACTTCAGGTCGAGGAAATGCCCAAGCGCTCGGTCAGAGCAAAAGCAGCCTCCCCCGCTGAAAAAACAGTAGCCGCTCCCGTGCTCGCGCTTACCGAAGTCGAACCCATCGCCGAAGTTCTCAAAGTAAAACCTACGCAAAACATCGCAGTTCGTGAGGAGAAAGAGATTAAAACTCAGACGACCCCCGAAATTATCGCTCCGATTCAGCCCCGCGTAGTTGTAAATAAGCCTGAAACTCCTCGTCAAGAACCGGTTCGTGCGGACTATAATCGTCCCGAAACGAAACGTCCCGATGCAGAAAATGATGGCCTCCGCCTCAAACTTTCCCAATCCCTTACAAAAAAGCTTAAAGAACAAGCAGCTGATGAAGGAATCTCTCTCGAAGAGTTTGTTTCAGAGTTGCTAGCCGAAAGCGTTGTTCTCCGCGCCTGGGAAATCGTCGAGCGCAAGAATGCGATGAAGGGTCATCAGCCACAAACCCAAACCAACCAAAGACCGAACAACAATAACAGCAACCGTGACCAGGGCGGCGCCAATCGCGGTGGTCAACGCGGTAACAATCAGAGTAACAAAGGTCACCGCGGCATGAGCCACGTGCGTTACCAAACAATTATGGACGACAAAGCGACTTTCTTGGAATACGTCCGTAGCCAAGAAAAGCCTCGCCGCTAATATCAATAGGAATGAAACTGGTTATGCAACTTTGGTACTACGAAGACTATGAAGATGGTGTGAAGCTTGGACTTGCTGCTAAAGAAGTTCTCTTTCGCGATAAGTCGGACTTTCAAACTGTTGACGTGATTGAAACTGAAAGCTACGGCCGCATGCTGTTGCTTGACGGTCTCGTAATGACAACCGATAAAGACGAATTCGTCTATCATGAGCTTATTTCTCATGTTCCGGCTCTTAACCACAAAAAGCCTGAGCGTGTTGTGGTTATCGGCGGCGGCGACGGCGGAACAGTTCGTGAACTCCTGAAACACCCAGAAATCAAAGAAATCGTACTTTGCGAAATCGATGGTATGGTTGTCGAAGTCTGCGAAAAATATTTTCCAGAAATCGCTAAAGGTATTCGCGATCCCCGCGTGAAGCTTAATATCGGTGACGGTATCGCTTACATGGAAGAGCACGAAGCGAATTCGCTCGACCTCGTGATCGTTGACTCAACCGATCCTATCGGTCCTGGTGAAGGCCTCTTTTCAGGTGCTTTCTACAAAAGCGTTGCCCGCGCTCTGAAGTCTGACGGCCTCATGGTTTGTCAATCGGAAGGCCTCTGGCACCCCGCTCCAGTTCTCCAACGCATTCACAAAAACGTGTCAGCTGGTTTTGCCCACGTATATCCTTACATCGCCAGCATTCCAACTTACCCAAAAGGTACTTGGTCATGGACGATGGCATCGAAAAATGCGATCGACATTAAGAATTTCGATAAAGCTCGTTTGAATAAAATTGAAGCGACTGGATTGAAGTATATGAATGAAGATCTGATGACGGGCGTTTTTGCTCTTCCGAACTTCTTCAAAGCAAAATTAAAATCTTAAATAGCAGTTTTGAGATTTGGGACCGGCTCCCAACCAGATGATTGGGGCGGAGCCGGTTTAGTAGTGGAAGTAAACGTCTTAAGAGACGCTCACCTCCGTGCTACAAGTGCAATGAGAACACACCAAGCACCACCTCCTTTCCTAAGCGTTTAGCTTATGGGACCTTAAAACCAGGGATTATCCGTTGGCCAGAGGGTCCTATCCGCATCTTAACATTAAAGAAATCCAGCCGGGAAGAAGACTTATTGCGCAAAGCAAAAAAAGTCGCCAATTGCTTGTGGCAAAAGGCGTTCGCATTTATTTCGAGAATTATGAGAGAGTCTTCTTAACATTATTTAACGAAGTAATTGTCCTGATAGAACTTCAACTCCGTGATGCTTTCCTTGATATCATCCAATGCGCGATGCGAATTGTTTTTGTTAGGCGCCTGAGGACCATTCGGATACCAGCGTTTGACCAGCTCTTTCAGTGAGCTGACATCCACCATTCGATAGTGCAAAAATTCATTCACACGCGGCATATATTTACGCAAAAAGAGTCGATCCTGGGCAATGGAGTTGCCACAGAGCGGTGATACTTTGGCAAAGAGATTGGCCTCGAGGAAGGTCATCAGTTGATCTTCAGCCTCTTCCAGGCTGAGGGTGGATTTCACCACGGACTCCCAGAGACCTGACTTGGTATGGTGCTCCTGATTCCATTTATCCATCTTGGCGAAGAGCGAGGCATCCTGTCGAACGATGAGATCGGGGCCCTCGGAGATGATTTCCAAAGAACTGTTGGTGAGGACCAGAGCCACTTCCAGGACGACGTCGGTGTCAGGGTTTAGGCCGGACATTTCCATGTCGATCCATACTAGGCTATCTTTCGATTTTCCCATATTCTTTCTTCACCCTCCATTGCTTCAGGACAGCTTAATCCTAACCATCAAATCCAAGAGTCACAAGTTTTAAGGATTCAGGTCTTATATTTGGCCATTATGACTTTGCGTCTGCCAGCTCAAGGCTTGATCTCACCGGGTATTGAGTTAATTCTCTATTTTTTATCGATTTATCATGGTCTAGACCTTATCATGAGAGGCTATTACTTATTTGTGGATATATCCCTATCTACTACTATCGAGGAGCTTGAAAATCTCTATGACGATGATCATACGCATGGCCCAAGTAGGAAAATCACTGGTATTGGGCGGCCTTCTCGCTGCTTTTGGAACAAGTTCTGTCCTGCACGCTGAGCAGGCGTTCAAGATTTATGGCAAAGCTTATTCGGTTGAAGACCTTGCCAAAGAAAACCAAGGTCAGTTTTTTGACGTTGAAGTTAAAAAATATGAACTCATTTCTAACTTAGCTCGCGACCGTTATTTGCAGGAATTCTTTGTCAAACTCGCTGAGAAAGATAAAGTTCCTGTCGAAAAGGCTCGTAATGACTATCTCGATGCCAAAACCAAAGTGTCTGATTCTGAAGTCAAAGACAGCATCGAGAAGTTTAAGGACTATCCTCAGTTGAAGGACCGTACTGAAGCTGACAAGAAAAAATTGATTCAGGATTACCTGCAAAAAACCAAAGCTCAGGAAGTCTTCGAGAATATCATCGCTGAAGGTGTGGCGAAGAAGAATCTCGAAATTCAATATCCTGAGCCGAAAGAGCCGGTTTACAAAGTCGGTGTTATTGACACAGATCCAGTAAAATACGGTCCTGAACCGAAAGACATCAAGCCGGTCGGCTGCTCAGGCAACGACTGCAAAATCACTATCATCGAGTACTCAGAATTTCAGTGTCCGTTCTGTGAGCGCGTTCAGCCAGCAGCCAAACGCATTTTGAAAGAATACCAAGGCAAAATCCGTTGGATCGTTCGTGACTTCCCACTTGGTTTCCACAACCGTGCTCGTCCAGCCGCGATCGCAGCCCGCTGTGCTAAAGACCAAGGCAAATACTGGGAAATGTATGAAGAGATGTTCAAAAATCAGAAAGCTCTTGGCGACGCAGATTTCAAAAAATATGCGAAAGAGATCAAACTCGATGGCAAAAAATTTGATGAGTGTGTAGCGAAGCCAAACAAGATCGTCGAAGTGATTGATGCGAACATGAAGTCCGGTGAAAAATTGGGCGTTACCGGTACCCCAGCCTTCTTTATCAACGGTCGCCGTCTGTCCGGAGCGCTTCCTTACGAAGAGTTCAAAAAAGTAATCGACAGTGAACTGGCTGCTAAATAATCTAAGTCATTGATTCATAAAGACATAAAAGCCCTTCCTGGAACTTTCCAGGAGGGCTTTTCCTCTTTTTGCTTAAGTTCGTGTCTGACCCACCGATAGTCCCTATGAAAACTCATACAAGGGCGTGTGGTGATGTCACAAGGTCGTGAAAATCGAAAAGTAAAAAGAGTGGCGCTGGATCTCCCGCTACGCGTGATCATTTCTTCGATTGGCGCACAGGTTCGCTACGAAGTGAGCACCCGTGATATTTCTCACAGCGGATTTTTCCTCCACTTTGAGAACCCGAATCGCTTTCCCTTCAATCAATCGAGTATTCTTGAAGTCTGGGCTGAGCTCGAGGCTGGGCGCGCTGTATTTTTCAATGGAAAAATGGCGAGAGTTGTCCCAAAAGACAATGCCGTAGTTTCAGAATCAAACGCCGGTATCGCAATCAAGATTGTGCAGATCGACAAAGAAAATGAAAAGATCCTCTTTGATTTTATCGCCAATCGTCTCGCGGACGGTACCGCCCGGGAAGACGTTGCTTAATCCGCAGTAAGCATTATTTTTTAAGATCTAATTTATTAAAATATCAAGTCGGGCCCTGGAGCAAATTGTCTCCGGGGCTTTTCTTTTGCGGGGCTTTCTTGCTCCCATGCTGGCAATAAAAGTGTTTCGCTAGACGCTGATCAAGGAATTGATTACAGTAGAAAAACATCAGTTCCATCAATACTCTAAGAGGTCACTCATGGATTGGAAGACCCTCAAAATACCTGAAGGCTCCAAGCTCTTCAAGATTCACCGTTTCAACCTGATTCATCAAGGGGTCAACTACGTCCTTGAAATCAACGAACACGGACCTTCGATCTGGGTTGGCCACGGCGAGCAAGCCACTGACCAGAACATCGTCATCCAGTCTGTGAACGGGGATTCTCTCGAAGATTGCCTGAATAAACTCATCGAACGCATTAACAAGCGTCAGGGGTGAGGTGAGCCGTGAAGCTTGGAATAGAACGCCTGGCTCTTAATCCTCATCTTGCCAAAGACTGGGGCCGTTGTGCCTTTCTTGGCAATCAGGCCTCTCTTACGCCTGAATTTAAACCGTCATGGGTTCTGCTCCGAGAGCTTCTCGGCGAGAGACTCGTCGCCTTCTTCGGCCCTCAGCACGGCTTCCATGCGACCGTTCAAGACAACATGATTGAAACCGCGCACAACAAAGGTCCCTTTGGTCTGCCGGTCTACAGTCTTTATTCGGAAACGCGGGAACCAAACGATTCCATGCTCGAAGGTATCGATACGATCGTCGTCGATCTGCAGATCACCGGCTGCCGTGTCTATACCTTTAAATACACTGTTGCCGCCTGCCTCAGAGCTGCGAAGCGTCTTGGTAAGCGTGTCGTCATTCTCGATCGCCCCAACCCTCTTGGTGGGGTGCAGATCGAAGGCCGTGCCTTGAACCTCAAGGCCAAATCCTTCGTGGGTGAGTTTGAGATCCCCATGCGTCATGGTCTGACTTCAGCGGAAGCCGCGCTTCTCTTCAATCAATCGATCAACGCGGAAATCGAGATCGTGAAGATGGAGGGCTGGACAGGTCACGAGTATTGGTCGGACATTTATAAACATTGGATTCTGACGTCGCCGAACCTCCCCACTATTGATTCGGTTTATGTCTATCCGGCAACTGTAATGCTTGAAGGAACCAATATTTCGGAAGGTCGTGGCACAGGCCTACCCTTCCAATTCGTTGGTGCGCCTTATATCAAAGATGCTGAAGCCTACGCTAAACGTATCGAGCATTACATCCAAAGCGATGCCGTCTTTCTTCGTCCTGCAGAGTTTCAACCGACCTCTCAGAAATGGGTGGGAGAGATCTGTCGGGGTGTGCATATCCATGTGATTGATGCCAAACGCATCGAGACCTTTGCCCTTGGCCTCGCAATCATGCGTGCGGCAATGGATGTCGGCGACGGTGGCTTTGAATGGAAGCAGCCTGGCTACGAATACAATTACACGGAATTGCCAATTGATTTGATTCTTGGAGAACTGGGTGCGCATAAGAAGCTTGAGGCAGGGCTCGATGTGAAGGATTCCTTCTGGTCCGCCGGGCTTAAAGAATATTCCCAGCGGCTCAGTGAGGTTTTGATCTACCCGAGAGAAATCAAGGCGTCTTGGTGAGTTTTGATTCCTGAACGAGCGTCTGAAATTGAGCGTTCGTTCGGATTCCCTCAAAGTCTTTGTCTTTCAACGCTACAGTCTGAAGTCGGCCGTCGAGTGAGATGGCCTGTTTCAGAGACCCTACCGCTTCATCTCCACGTCCCATCAAAGCCAAGACACAGGCTTCATTGTAACGAGCAGTCGCATCCTTTGGATCTATGCTAAGAGCGATATTAAAGGTCGAGAGAGCTTTTTCGTTCTGACGCATGCGATAGTACGCGAGACCCATTCCATTGTAAAATTCACTGCGTTTTGGATCGAGAGTGATCGCTGCAGCAAAGGATTCCACAGCCTTTTCGTGTTGCGAAAGAGATTCCGACAGAACCTCGCCCTTTAGCGCGTAGAGATAGCTACTGCCAGGGATTTCCATCGAAAGATCATCGAGGAATACTGAGAACGCCTCTAGGCGTTTGCTTTCGGTGTAGGCCTTGTGTGTGAAAGTGATCCACTTCATCTGCTCCTTCGAATTTTCAATCGAATCGAGAAAGAGATTGGATGCGAGCTTACTGTCCCCTCGAACAAGGGCGATTTTCGCCAAATGGGCTTTGGACGAGTTCTTTAGCTCATCAACCTTCGAGCTGGCAACGATCTCTTTAAAGAGCTTCTCTGCGTCTTTGCTACGCTTAAGCTTGGAGTAGAGGAGAACAGCTTCTGAATATTTGGTTTCGTCAGACGGTTCTCGTTTGTTCAAGCTATAGAGAATGGAATAAGCCTCATCGCTCTTGCCGACTTCATCGAGTGCTCGTGCGAGACTGGTCTGAATTGCCGAGGTGTCGACTTTTTTGCGCCAGGTCTGCAAAGCGTCAACCAGCGGTTGACCTGAAAGATTAGCTTCCAATCCGTTCGCTACGTAGATACTGACGAGTTCAGTCGAATCCGCGTTGGTCTTCAGACTCTTTTCAAAATCCTTAAAACTCTGATTGTCGCCTTCCTGGGACGCAGCGAGTACGCCACGGACAAAGCTTGTGCGCCAGCCCTGGGCAAAGCTCGGACGTTCGGCCAGCATCTCTACCGCTTCATCACGATAGCCCATCAGGTCCAAAACCTGAGCTGCCACGAGGTAACCATATTCTTTATTGGGGGCAATCTCGATAGCCTGTTGGCTCATTTCAGACGCGACTTTCAAATATCGAAGTTCGGACGGATTGTGTTTGAACATACGGAGGGAGAGTTCGGCGATCAGGTAGTGCTCATAAGCACCGGC
>SEDW01000374.1 GCA_004193325.1 Pseudomonadota bacterium
AGTTCGGCGCCATCGCTTAAGGGCGCTGATTGAATGCTTTTTAGAACATCCGTGAAATGCCTTGCCGAAGCGGCGACCTTCTGGTCGAGAGGCACGAGCTCCTGCGATAGGACTTCGAACGGACTGAGGTTGGTTTCCTTTGCCTTCGCTTCAATCTTTTCCAGCGTCTTGAGACCGATGCCGCGAGAGGGTGTGTTGATCACTCGCCAGAACGCCAGTCGATCGTTCGGGTTGACCGAAAGGCGGAAATAACAGAGGAAATCTTTGACTTCCTTGCGCTCGAAAAAGCTCGACCCACCGTAGATCTTGTAACTGATCTTGTTCTCCCGAAGGGCCATCTCAAGGGTGCGCGACTGAGCATTCGCCCGGTATAAAATGCCTACTTCTTTTGGTTTGCGGCCTTTGCCAAGCTGACCAAAGATGCGAAGAGCAATCCACTTGGCTTCGGCAACATCATCGACGTGCGAGGCGAGCGTGATTGGGTCCTCATTTTTTGAGGCACTCCAGAGCGTTTTGTTTTTTCGGCCCGTATTGTTCCGGATCACTTTATTCGCGGCATTGAGAATTACGTTCGAGCAGCGATAGTTCTGCTCGAGTTTGATCAGGCGCGTGCCGGTAAAGGTTTCTTCAAATCGATCGAGTGTCTCCACCATCGCCCCGCGCCAGCTATAGATCGATTGATCGTCATCGCCGACGACGCAGATATTTTTGTGAGTGCTCGCGAGATATTCAAGGACGTAGAGCTGCGCGAAGTTAGTATCCTGAAACTCGTCGACAAGAAAATGCGTCCAGCGCTGCTGAAGCTTCTCGCGCACTTCAGGGTTATGTTTGAGGAGTAGAGCGGCCTTGAAAATACAGTCATCAAAATCGATAACGCGGTTGAGCTTAAGCTGCCGCTCATAAAGATCGTAGATCACCGAAAGGACCGCAGGGTCTTTGTCGGTGAAGGCGTCGGTGATTTCGTGAGGGAGGAGTAGGGCGTTTTTTGCCGAGCTGATGCGGGTCAAAAGATCTTCGGGACGATAGAGTCCCTGCCAGCCTTTTTCCTCAATCGCCTTACGAATGAGATCCACCTGATCCGAGGTTCCCGCTAGCGAAAAGCGTGCATCCAAACCGATGAGGTCAGGAAATTCGCGGAGAATGCGCAGGCAGTAACTATGAAAGGTACCAATGAAAATACCTTTGGATCGTTTGCCGACGAGTTCGTGCAGACGCTCCTTCATTTCCTTCGCAGCTTTATTTGTGAAGGTGAGGGCGACGATCCGCGAACCATCGATGCCATGATTGAGCATATGGGTCATGCGATAGGTGATAACACGGGTTTTCCCGGTGCCGGCTCCGGCGATAATCATCACGGGACCGTTGATTTGTGTCACGGCATCGTACTGTTCCGCGTTGAGCTGCGAGAGGTCAACCATGGCTTCATCCTGTTCAAAATGGCGCTGGCAAAAGATTCTGCTCAGCAAGTGCCTTAGAATTTGGTTTTCGATTATGCTACGATGCTCAAAGAGTCAATGGGACACTAGGAGTTATCGTTGTTGGGAATAACTGCGGATCTAATCCAGGCAGAGTCTCCGGCCATATTGGTGCTATTAGCCACAGCACTGGTCTATGCCGGGGAGCAGCGCGTTCATAACTACAACTACGCGTACCTGACAACCGTCGATGGTGAGGAGCTGATTCCAGCTCTCATGAAAAAGTACTACCGCATGGTCGTCGCTTTTCCGTTCCTGGCGTTTCTCACTGCATTTCTACTGCCCCGAAGCTGGGTGCCGCTGCATGCTACCTTAGCGGGAATTGCTTTTATTTTCCTAGGATTTGTTTTGAGAACCTGGTCGATGCGTTCATTGGGCCGTCTCTGGACCAAACGCTGCATCTACATCGCCGATATGCCGCGCGCTGCGAACGGACCCTACCGTTTCCTGAAGCATCCTGAATATGTCGCCCGGTCTCTGGAAGGCCTGGGTTTTATACTCTTCTTTGGTCTGAATCCCTTGTCCTTGCTGCTTTGGCTTAGAACAATGGTCATCGCGAGTCGCATCGTGAAGGTCGAATCCCGTCAACTCCATGAGCTCTCCGCTGCCCCGTTGCATTTGGCGAACGGCTCAAGTACAGTCGGGGCCTCTAAGTTATGACTATGGGGAACGATTATGATTCAGCTTTTCACAGATGTCGCCTACGCTCAAACTGCGGCAGCAGGCGCTCAACCTAGCTTCTTCGAAATACTTGTCATGCCAGCGGCTCTTCTGGTTATCATGTACTTGTTTGTCATTCGCCCTCAGCAGAAGAAAGCGAAAGACCAAATCGGTTTGATCGAAAGCCTAAAAGTTGGTGACGAAGTCATAACTTCTGGTGGAATCATCGGTCGCGTCAAGGCCATAGCCGAAGGATTTGTTACATTGGAAGCGGGTGCAAACACGTTTCTTAAAATACAAAAAAACCATATCACTGGTGCGCCGAAAGCCAAGCCTGAAGCCAAGTAAGGCCGCGCGCTGTCGCGAAAGGTACGTCATGCGCAGTCACTGCATCGCCCTGGGGTCCTGGTGTACTGCCATGGCCCTCGCTCTTCCTCTTCACGCTGCTGACAAGAGCAGCCTTCCTGATGAAATCACGGCTATCGGTGGACAAGGAGCAGGTCAGGCGGGAGCCGGAGCTGCTTTGATTTCCGATCAGGGCGCGATTCACATCAACCCGGCAATGCTCTATCGTCACAAAAATTACGATTTGAACGGCACCTATGTCTGGCCCGTGAACGGTCGTCCCTTTTATCGGGCGGCAGCGATCGATGGCGTCACTTCCAAGTGGACTGCTGCCTTCGAATACACAGGTTTTTCCGATGCTCTCGACAAACGGGAAACCCGTACTGAGATCGACAGCCCGGTTCGTCGCCGCGGAAGTCTGGCCTTTGCTATCCCGAGCGATTTCCTGTCGATCGGTTTTGCCGGTCACTACGTGGAAGCGGAAGATCCTACCGTCCTCGATGAGGCGAAGACCATCAAAGGTTTCACGCTTGGTACCGGACTTGCGGCTCAGCTTTCGAGCGGCATCAGCGTCGGTGCGTCGGTGGAAAACCTTAACAATGAAAAGCTGAAAAACGTTTCACCCCGAACGATCCGTGCTGGCGTCGCCTGGCAGGATAAGACGGGTTCCTTGGCGTTTCACGCCGATTATCGCGATCGGCAGAGAAGCGCTTATCTCGAAGATTTGCCGCTGACCAGCGAGGGTATGCTGCTCGCTTTGGATCCGGCCGTTGAACCCGCCACTCTCAAAAATGAAAAAATGGCAATTATCGGCGGTCAATTCCAGACCTTCGATGTACTTCGTGTATTCTTTGCAGCGGGCAGAAATGTAAGTGGCGATAAAAGCGAAGTGACCAGCGGCGGCCTGGGAATCTTTCAAAAGAATTTTTCTCTCGCCTACATGGTGAGTCGAATCTATCCTGATGCTAAGGATTTACAAAATTCCTTGCATCTATCCATCACAATGAAAATGTAAGAGGGCTTGATGCTGAGAAAGCACCTAGATAACGGCCTCGATGTTTGTATTCAGGAGAGCAGCTTTTCGAAGATGTTTGCTCTGCAATGCTGGATCAACGTGGGCTCTATCCACGAGCAGGCTGGTGAAGAGGGTATGAGTCACTGCCTTGAGCACATGCTCTTTAAAGGCACGAGAAAGTTTGCTGTTGGCGAACTCTCGCGACGCGTCGAGTTTCTCGGTGGGGAAATGAATGCTTACACAAGCTTCGACCACACGGTCTTTTACCTGACGCTCCCATCGATGCATGCGGCCGAAGCCGTTGAGATCCTCGCCGAAGCGATCTTTCATTCGACCTTTGATGGCGAAGAGCTCAATCGCGAGAAGGAAGTTATTCTCGAGGAGATGAAGCGTGGCGAAGACAGCCCGAGTCATGCTCTCGGTCGTAAGATCTTTGAGACGATCTATGCCGACACGCC
>SEDW01000019.1 GCA_004193325.1 Pseudomonadota bacterium
GCGGCCTAGTGGAGTAAATTAGCCTGATAAATTCAAGACATAGAGGTAGGAATTCGATGAAGTGGAAAGTATAAAATACATTTTTTGATGAATTCTCGCAGAATTCGCGCCTGATCAAAAAAGAGTCTCTTATAGTGTTATGTCGGAGCTCATTTCAGACCGAAAGATTAGGCGATTTTCAGGCATACACGATTACTCTCCTTTAGAAGCTACCTATAAGCCTCTGTTTTCAAAGTAATATATAAGTCCCCTCCCGGCATCAATCTCGCAGGTTCGCATTTCTTTCGATACTATGAACTCAAACAAGGAGAGTCCATGCCAAGACAAGTCGATGTAGCAATTATCGGAGCAGGTACGGCTGGTCTCACAGCTATCAAAGAAATAAAAAATCTCACGAAGAATTATCTGCTGATCGATCGTGGTCCCCTGGGGACAACCTGTAGTCGGGTGGGTTGCATGCCCTCTAAGGTTCTCCTCCAGGTTGCGCATGATCTCAGCCGGGTCAAAGTTCTGAAAGCACTGAATATCTATCAGGGCGATGGCACGATCGATCTGTCGGAAGGCATGAGACATGTGCGAAAGCTTCGCGATTACTTTGTGAACTTCGCAGTCGAAGAGATCAAGGAGATGGGCGATCATTTTATTCAGGCCGAAGCCTCCTTCCTCTCACCCGGGCGACTCAAACTCGATAATGGTGAGGAAGTTGAAGCCAAGGCCATTATCATCGCCACGGGAAGCAGTCCGGTCATTCCTAAAGAATGGGACGAATTCAAAGACCGAATAGTCACGACGGACAGTCTGTTCGAACTCCAAACCCTGGATAAAAGCTGGGCTGTCATAGGCATGGGGCCGCTTGGGCTGGAGATGGGTCAAGCGATGGCTCTGCTGGGCTGTGAAGTGCACGGTTTCGACAAAAATCCAATGCTCGGCGGACTCAAAGACGAAATCGTTCATAGCGAAGCTTTAAAAAGCCTCCAAAAGAGTTTCCCCATTCACCTCAAGGCCGACGTCAAGCTAAGCCGGATCGGGTCCAAAATCCGTGTATCCTGGGGCGATCAGCATCGCGATGTGGATAGAATCCTGGCCGCAGTCGGAAGAAAAGCCAATGTCGGAAGCCTAAATCTCAAAGCTGCACGCTGCCCTCTCGATGAAAAATCCCTTCCCGTCTTTGACCCCGAGACGATGAAGGTGAAAGACGCAGCGATCTTTCTAGCAGGCGACATGGACGGTCAAAAGATGGTTTTGCACGAAGCTGCCGATGATGGCCGAATTGCTGGATTCAACGCGTTGCAGGAACATCCCATAAGGTTCAAACGTAAAGTCAAAATCGGCATCACCTTTAGTTCCCCCAATCTATGCACTGTTGGTCAAAGCCTGAAAGACATTAAGGAGCCCGTCGTGATCGGAGAGGTTTCTTTCACGAAACAAGGCCGTAGTGTGATCATGGACGAGAATGAAGGCATGCTCAGAGTCTATGCCGAGAAGACAACGGGCCTTATCCTTGGAGCGGAACTTGCCGCACCGAGCGGAGAGCATCTGGCTCATCTCCTGGCCCATGCCATCGGGCAAAAACAGAAAGTTCAGGAATTGCTACGCTTCCCCTTCTACCACCCCACAGTCGAAGAGGGTCTTAGAACGGCACTCAGAACAGCGAAAAAACAACTGGATTGCAAAGTCGATCCGGGACCGGATCTCGATCGCTGTGAAGCTTGAGGGGAATGACGACGAGAAGCCCTCAGGCTTCTCGACCTCACGGACGGCTAGTGGAGAGTCTTTTGCGAAACTTCAGCCGAGTGGCGCGCAATCGATTTGAGCAGGAGATCGACATCGATGGGTTTCGTCAGATATTCACTGCAGCCGATTGCGAGGCAGCGATCCTTTTCTTCTTTCATGGCATGAGCCGTGAGAGCGATAATCGGGCCGCTGTAGCCTTCAGCACGAAGCCGTGCAGTCGCATAATACCCGTCGAGGATCGGCATCTGAATATCCATCAGGACGATATCAAATTCATGAGCACGCTGAACGGCCTCGAGGCCATTTTCAACAACCGCCACCTCAATACCCTGCCGAACTAAAATCCTCCTCAAGAGGAGTCGGTTATCAGGCGAGTCATCGGCAACGAGAATGCGCAGACCTTCGAATTGCTTAACGTTCATGACAGCCTTCGCCGGCTTTTTCACTTCGAGCGTTGCCTGCTCCGCATTGATCGTAATACTGAAGGTGCTGCCGCTACCGAGTCGGCTCGAGAGCAAAGACACATCTCCACCCAAACCTTTGGCGAGTTGCTTCGACAGCACAAGTCCAAGTCCAGTGCCCCCGAAACGCCTTGTCGTCGAGCTGTCGCCCTGTGAGAAGGGTTGAAAGAGACTGTCGAAATATTCTTCAGAAATGCCTCGGCCCGTATCCTGAACCTCGAAACAAATATGCTGCCCGAGACGTTTGACTCGTATGCTCACTTTACCGGCCGCTGTAAACTTCACAGCGTTGCCCGCAATATTTGTGAGAATTTGCCTGACTCGGGATGGATCCGATAGGATAACTCTCGGAACCGAGTCCGACCATTCCGTTTCGATCAGCACTCCTTTAGGCGCTGCAAGTATACCGAGAGATACTTTTACTTCCTCGAGCAGGGCCTG
The DNA here is from genome assembly GCA_004193325.1 of Pseudomonadota bacterium. Classification (GTDB taxonomy): domain Bacteria; phylum Bdellovibrionota_B; class Oligoflexia; order Oligoflexales; family Oligoflexaceae; genus Oligoflexus. Next base: position 2,637 of record SEDW01000019.1, read on the forward strand.
GATATCGACAGGAACCTTCTCGAACTCCATTTTTTCAGCTTCGACTTTGGACAGATCGAGAATATCGTCGATGAGAAGGGTGAGATTCAAACCATTGCGAATGATGGTCTCGAGATACTGCTCCTTATCCTCCTCGCTTACCGAGTCTTCCTTCAGCAAGCCGGCGAAGCCAAGCATGGCTCCAAGCGGAGTGCGAATCTCGTGACTCATGTTGGCAAGAAACATGGATTTAGAAAGGTTGGCAGTCTCGGCGATTTTCTTGGCATTCAGAAGTTCTGTTTCGGCGAGACGACGTTCCGTCACATCGCGAAAGGTGCAAACCATGCCCCCAGTCTCCACCCGGCTTACTTCGTAACTGAACCAGCGATCACCTATGCGAATGTCCTCCGCTTTCAAAGCCTGGCTCAAAGCTGGAATCGACGGGATCAGTTCCTGCAATCTCGTTCCGAGTTCCCATTTGGGCACAAGTTCAAGAAGCGCGCGATTCCCATTGAGAATCACGCCGTGGTCATCGACCAGGCATACCCCATCTTGAATCGCATCAAACGTTGATTTCCAAATCTTGGCAGCAATATTGGCTCGCGCTTCAGATTCACGAATTCGTAGCAATGCGCGAACAGTGGCTAGGAGCTCAGGAGCTTCGACGGGATGAATCAAATAAGCGTCAGCCCCCAGGTCGAGGCCTTGGGTTTTATCGGCGGATGTGGAGTAGGCAGCGGACATATGCAAGACAGGAATGGATGCGGTTTCAGGATTTGCCTTAATGATGCGGCAGACCTCAAAGCCTGAAACGTCCGGAAGCATGACATCCAAGACGATAAGGTCAGGCGACTCTTTGAGCAGACTCAGGCCCTCATTGCCCGTCGAGGATTCGAGAACGCGATAATTCGCCTGACGGAGAGCCCAGGACAATGCATAGCGGGTGGCTTCTTCATCATCGATCACGAGAATGAGCGGGGACACGGGTTGAGATAATGTGCTTTCTCTCACTGCTGCCCTCGTTCATGCTGCGCAAGCATCTGGACGATGAGTTCCAAAGAGGCCTGAGCGTTAATGTGATCTTTATTCAGGATTCCACTTGGTCGCGGTCCTGACAAGGAAAAGTCGTCCATTGAGTAACGCATCGAACTATTGAGTAGAACAGGCACCCTTTTCAAATCCCCATCTGATTTGAGAATTCGCAGCACTTCCAGTCCGTCCATATCAGGCATATTCACGTCGAGTACGATCAAATCCGCATCGAAAGTCTTAAGAAGATTTAAGCCATCCTTGCCGCTATAGGCTGAGGCTGTTTGACAATCGATCGCTTTGAGCATTTCAAGGATACTGTAATGAGCCGATTCATCGTCATCAATAATAAGAATTTTTGCTGTTCGGTTTAAGGACAGAGCTGGTGATTCTTCCAAGCGATGAAACGGAATCTCCAGCTTAAAGACTGAACCCGACCCGATAATGCTATCCACGCTCACTTCACCTTCCAAAAAACGGGCTAATTTCCTGGCTAAGGGCAAGCCTAGTCCAGTGCCTTTAGAACGCTTTTGGTGCGCACCTTGGACCTGCATGAACTCCTCGAAGATCATAGCCTGATGTTCCTTGGCAATACCAATGCCACTGTCGCTTACCGTGATTTGAAGATGGCCATTGGCCAGTAGGAACGCGCTGACAATAATCTGCCCATCTTCCGTAAACTTAAGGGAATTTGAGATAAAGTTCCGAATAATCTGTGAAATTTTCATCTCATCAGAAATAAATATTGGGATATTTTCATTATCGTCGAAAATAAGCTGAATATTGCGGTCGGCCGGCATAAGGGGGCGGAACAATGCTCTAAGGGTATCAAACACCTCGGACAAACTGACAGGCCCGAGGCTAGCTTGAAGTTTCCCGGCGTCCGCCTTCGCAGCATCTAGCAAATCGTTGACCATCTCCGAGAGACCTTCAGCCGCTTTGCGAATAAAGCCCACCTGCTTTGTCTGATCGGCATTAAGGTCGTCTGCATGTGTGAGGAGGATGCGGCTCATCGACAGGATACTGTTCACAGGAGTACGAAACTCATGGGTAACATGGGACATAAACCGAGCTTTTATTTCACTCGCTTCTCGCACTGTTTTCGCCTGATCTTCCAATTCGGTATTTAAGGCGATCACTCCACGGTTGGTATCGGCCAATTCCTTATTCAGTTCCTCCAGAAGTCTTTGATAACCAAGCGAGACTTCCTTCTGCTTCTTGAGCTCTTCGAGCGATACGAGCAACTCCGAGTTTTGCTGCCGGATCTCTCCCATGGCATCGGATGGTCTCATCCGCAGAAGCCTATCGATTATTTCTGTCGTCTCGACAGTGCTCAAGGCTCCTTTGAAATGCAAGAACTTACCGATCTTGACTCGAGTCCCCACGCCTGGGGTACTGACAATCTCGGAGATATCCATGATACGAAAGGATCCTTTAAGACCTTTACCGTCCACTGACGCCAGTGCGCCTTCGACATCTGCAATGCCCGGCCCTTTATCTTCTACCGTGACGATGAGGGCGAGAGGCAGCTCGTTTTGAAGCGTGAAATGAACGATGCCGCTTCCCGCATATTTCAGTGCGTTACGCGCGATTTCCGATACAGCCGTCGCCATCTGCGTCTGTTGTAGGGAATCCAGCTGAAGCAAAACCGCGATCTGCCTGGCTCTTTGCCGGCAGTTCACAATATCGGTTTCATCTTTGAGCTGGATGCGCATAAGGCTGAACATCACCAATACTTTGCCCCTGTCTGCTTAGCGACCAGGACCGTCGCATCATCACGGCCGCGTTTGAAATCTCGCATGAGAATACTTGCAAGGACGTTTGAACTGCGAAATACGAAGCCCGGGTAGGACTCGAGATCGAGCCTTAGCTTGGAGGTCAGGCCGTCACTGAACATGACGAGCAAGGCATCCGTTGGCCAGGGATAAACAGTGCTGGGGAAACGCCTGGCGTTCCCTCCAACGATGCCGTCGGACGAAAGCAAAGTTTGCACTTTATCGGGAGTTATAATTTGAGCAGAGATGTTACCCATTCCGGAATAAGTAAGTTCTCGGCTGTGATGATGAATATGGGCAATGCCAACTGCAGCTCCTCGCGTGTGGATGAGGGCTGCGTGAAGCTTGGTCATTATTTGGGCAGGCATGAGATCTGTATGGGCGTGAAAACACTCCACAGCAATCTTCGAGGCATCGTTGGCCAGTGGCCCATGGCCGAGGCCATCCGTTACCATGACGAGAGAATAATCATCACAATCAAAATGCGCGTAATCATCACCGGAAACTGTTTCGCCAGGATAATTGAAATTAAGTGCCGCCCATTCAAGAGATTTCTTGTCGATGGGACTTCCCGAACTGAAAGAGCAGTATATCGCTGTGCCTTTGCCGGGCCTTGAATAGATATCGAAGGTGTCGGGCAAACGGGAAATGGCGCCTAGACCTCCCCCGACTGTTCCACTCGAAGAATAACCATCCTCCATACACTTCTGAACATTCTCCATGCCCGGACCCTGGTCGTAGGCATAGATATGAAGCTTGGCAAAATTCTCTATCTCTTCGCTCTCAAGAACGAGTTCCCCGCCACCCCCGTATTTGACGAGATTGGTCACGAGTTCTGAAACAACGATTGCGATTTTGCCTCGAACATTAACATCGAATCCGAGCCCATCGGCGAGCCGAGTTGCGATTCGACGGCCTTCGCCTACACTACTGGTATCTGCAACGGTGAGTTGCTCAACGATACGCATACTTATTTCCAGCGTGTGAGAATAATCTTGGTACCCTCACCCACTTTAGTCAAAATTTCAAAGTCATGAACCAAACGCTTCGATCCACTCAAGCCCAATCCCAAACCACTTCCAGAAGTAAATCCATCCGTCAGAGCCTGATCCAGGTCGGCAATACCCGGCCCCTGATCGATGAAAGTTAGGCGAAGCCCCTTGCGATCGAAATCTTCTACGACTTCGATCACCACGTCGCCACCGAGACCATAGATAAGGGTATTGCGCGCGATCTCGCTAGCCGCTGTCACCATCTTGGTCTGATCGGTTAGCGAAAATTTCAAACTAACAGTCGCTTTTCGCACCACCTGCCTGACTTCCACGACTTGGCTTTCGCTGCGGATCGGAAGAGTCTCACTCGTCACGATTTGCATCTGGGCCCTCGTCTTCAAGGCCGCCTTCGTCTTCGATCCTGTCCTCGAGAGCCATTTGACTCTCAAGCCACTTGATTCCCTTGTCGACGTCCAAAGCAGTTTTAACACCAGTCAGCGTTAAACCGAGCTCCACAAGAGTGATGGCAACGGCCGGCTGCATACCGACAACGACAGTCTGCGCATCGAGGAGTCGCCCAAGGGTGGCTATATGAGAAATCATACGGGCAATAAAAGAATCGACCATATCGAGGGCCGAGATGTCGAGCATCACCCCACGGGCTTTTTTCTCGACGATCTTTTGAGTCAAATCATCCTGCAGAGTCATCGCCAGACGATCGTGCATGTCCACTTGAATCGTCACGAGGAGAAAATGCCCCAATTTCAAAATCGGAATGCGTTCCATATCTCAGATGACTCCAGCTTTCGAATGCTTTTGGATAATGAGACCTCTTTGCTTCAAAGCAAGGCGGAAGGCATCCGCGAGACTTGCTTTGGTATGGACGTGTCCAAGGTCGATGCCGAGCTGAACAATCGTCTGCGCGATCTGAGGGCGAATTCCGCTGATGATGCAGTCAGCGCCCATGAGTCTCGCCGCAGCCACCGTCTTCATCAAATGCTGAGCGACGAGGGTATCCACGGTCGGCACACCGGTGATATCGATAATTGCGATATCAGCGTGTGAGGACACGATGCTCTCAAGCAGGACTTCCATAACTGTTTGCGCGCGATTGCTGTCGAGAGTTCCGATCAGAGGCAGCGCAATGATGCCATCGGCAAGCTCAACGACGGGAGTAGACAGCTCGAGCATATCGGACTCTTGACGCCGAATCACTTCCTCACGGCCCTTCTGATAAGATTCAGTCGTGAAAAGGCCAAGCTTGTCGAGCAGCTCGGTGATAGTCCAAAGTTCTTCCACAACAACGTCGGAAGGCAATTGTTTGATCATCTGGTGAAAGAGAACACTCTTCAAAGAAAAAACGAAGGTCGCTGTTTCAGTTGGCGAGAATCCGAGGCGTGCACGGGATCGTGTAATGCCGTCGAGGATTTCTCGAGAGGACTTCCAAATAGGCCGTGAGATATCGCTGGTGAAATCACCGCGGATCGCTTCGCTAAAGGCCTTGATAAAAGTCGAGGATTGTTCACGCAGCTCGTGTTCCGAGATAAGGTCGCGGCGCATCGTTGTAGCAGCGAGTTGCTCAGCGACCCACGCATCGAAGATCGCCTTTTCGCCTTGTTTGATAATCTCAGGAAAATGGAGTTTCATGGGAACCTTTCTAAACTGGAAGATACCTAACTGTTGCTTATGAACTTAGATCGTCTGATAGGTTTAATTGTTGCCTTCGCGACTTGCAATCATATGTTGCTACTCATAAGCAGGCGAGCCTCATCCAAGCCAAAAGCCAGCGAATTTACAAAAGTTAACAGCTATTGCAAGGACTTGAGATTAATTGAATAAAAGCGATTCACAATGTGAACGCAATATGAACAATGCCACATTGTTAAGAAAAATCGACATGATAAATATTCCCAATTCCCATTGAGATCATCAGAATTCCGTTCTAAAACTATGGGCCTTTGAACAAACACCCGTGCATATTGGCACTTCATACTTTCTGTGAGGAACCTTCATGATCAACGCATTTCGCTGGATTGGACGTCTCGAAGGCGTCTCGTTCCTGGTCCTGCTTCTCATCGCCATGCCTTTGAAATATATCTTTGGTGAACCCGCTCTCGTTAAAGTCGTGGGCATGGCTCACGGTGGCCTGTTCCTCGTCTATATTCTCGCGGCCAACTATGTGGCTATGGAATTGAATTGGACCAAAAAAGTCTGGTTTCTGAGTTTCGTTTCCTCGGTTCTTCCGCTTGGAACCTTTATCTTCGAAAAGAAATATCTGCCGGAAGCTAAAGCGTCGTAATCAAAAAAACGGCTTAAAATCAGATAGAGATCTGGTCTTAAGCCGTTTTTCTCGGAGCAGTGAAATCCTGTCAGCCGAGATCAATTCGGTCTTTCACATCCACGTCCGTCCATTTCGAGATCGTTCGAAACAAAAGCTCAAAATCGATGGGCTTAGTCAGATGCGCTACACATCCTGCAGCGAGAATTTTTTTGTGATCCTTTGGCTGACGATGAGCCGTCAGTGCAATGATAGGTCGATCGTAGCCATTTTCTCTGAGAATTTTTGTGGAATCATAGCCATCGATTACCGGCATTTCCATGTCCATCAGTATGAAATCGTGATGTCCGGCCAGGGCTTTTTGAATCGCCTCTGCCCCGTCGACTGCAAGTTCAACCCTTATCCCGCGAGTCGCTAGGATTTTGCTGAGTAGAAAGAGATTTTCCGGAGCATCATCAACGATCAAAGCGGAGAGTCGCCTTTGATTATGGGGACGCCTTGAACTGGAGCTGGAGTAGGCAATGGAAAGCTTTGGTACGGACGACACGCTGCGATAGGACGGCATCATCTTATCTCCTTCATTGTCCTTAACTTCGAACATGTATCATCTTCCCCTGATACAACGGCGAATTGACGCAAAAAGACTGCCATCTTCTCATTGAATCCGAAAAGTCGAAGAAATGCAGCTGGTGAATTCTAGGTAGGTCGTTTCGGAGTGGAATTTGTTCCATGATTTCCGTAGCCTCCAGTAAAAATATGTATTTACCGGTAAACCTAAAGGAAGGAAGAAATAACGAAGCTTCGCACGTCAAATCTTCGGTATAAAAATAGAGCCCAACGTCTCACGACATCGAGCTCAATCCGGCTTTGGAGAACCTCTATTTTATACCCCGAAAGACTACTTTGCTTTGACTTCAAGACCGCTAGTCACGTTCTCGATACCAGCAACAGTCACTGCAGAGTCTTCAATAATTTTGCGTTCAGCTTCAGAACGAACTGGACCTTTGAGTACGACGCGGCCATCACGAGTAATGATCTTCACGTTGTGAGCATAGGTTGAAAGTTCTTTGTTGCTGGTGATGCTGCGGCGAATCTTGCGAGTGATTTCGACATCACTTTTGCTGTTGCCCTGTTGATCGGCAGAAAGTCCTTTGTCGCCATCACTGAGGCGATTCACTCTGGAATTATCGGGCTGAGTGCCGACTGCTGCCGAAGCGGAGGCGCTGCGAGCTGCATCTGTCGTTACCGGTGCAGCCTCATCGCCCATCGCGGCATCGACATCAGCCGCATATTCTTCTTCAGAACCTTCCGAAGGAACTCCAGCTGCCACAGCTGCTGCTGTACGATCTGCGGCCGCCTGGGTGCGCTTCACGGCTTTTTTACCAGTTGCTTTCACCTTTTCTTTGGTTTCGACAGCGTCCTTACGAACTTCAGTTGCTGTAGCTTTAGTACGAGCCTCGGGCTCAGAACGAGCTTCATCTGTAACACTGAATTCCGAACTATCTTCTGACTTGTCACCATGCGAACAGGCGAATTGTCCTGCTGTGAGTACAAGGCCCATAAGTCCCATCGTGGCGAAGCGAAGTCCCTTAATCATAATCATCTCCTGAACGTGCCGTGCACGCTGTAGAAAGCAAATCCTGGCCTAGACGGCTATCGACCCGATGGGTCAGTCCCTGCCCATAAGAAAACAGAAGCAACCTACGATATCAAGAGCCGCTTTACCTAATTCCTTGGAAAAACCCTGTTTTTCTCGAGAGAAACGGTGAATTCGGACGAAAATGATGACTTATCCATTTTAGGTCTAGCCAAACTGTCCTAGGAGAAAATTGTTAGTCTCGAGACGAAGAGAACTTTGGGCACAATATTGCAATGCGAAGCGCTACGACTCGGCGACGAGTTAGATTCCGGATCAAAACTTAGCCTCAACTGGAGTAGGAAAATGACAGAGACAAAATACCTAGAAGTCGAACGCCCCTTGTCTATTATCAAACGCATCTCATGGCCAGCTGTACTCGGCGGCGTTGTCGTTGCCCTAGCTGTGCAATTGCTTTTAAGTCTTCTAGGACTCGGCATTGGCGCGAGCACAATCGACCCATTGGCTGAACAAAACCCGCTCTCCGGTCTCGCCACTGGAACAGGTATTTGGTTCGCAATTACCACCATCATTTCCCTCTATGCGGGTGGTTGGGTTGCAGGTCGCCTCGCCGGCATGAACCGTCGTCTCGAGTCATCACTCCACGGTGTTCTTACCTGGGCATTTACAGCGTTGATCGCTTTTTACTTCGTAAACAGCATGCTGACTTCTGCTGTTAGCAGCATGGCCGGCGTAGTTAAATCAGGCGCAAGCATGGTTGGTCAAGGCGTTGCTAGCGTGGCTCCACAAATCACTCAAGTGGCCAAAGAGCAACTCTCGGCAAACGGCATTGATATCTCCAACATCAAAAGCGAAGCGACGACTCTTTTGCGCCAAACAGGCAAACCAGCTCTACAACCTGAAAACATGGAAAAACAAGCAGATGCAGCAGCAACTGATGCTGGCAATACTGCTCAAACAGCAGCCGGCAATCCAGGCGCAACTGATGCCGAACTTACTGGCTTGATCGATCGCGTATTCTCACGTGGCGAAGCAACGTTGAACGAAGTGGATAAAACTGCTTTGGTAAATGTTCTGGTGGCGAGAAGCTCTATGTCTCCAGAAGAAGCCAGCCAAACTGTTGACCGTTGGCAGGCAAGTGCACTGGTTGCGAAACAAAAATACGATCAGGCTAAAGTTGCAGCAGAACAAAAAGCTCGTGAGATCGGTGATGTCACAGCGAAAAACGTTTCGAAAGCTGCTCTCTTGAGCTTCATCGCTTTGGTCCTTGGCGCAATCGCAGCGACTCTCGGCGGCATCAACGGTATGCCACGTAATGAGATCGTTGTTAACGAACGTCGTGACAACTTTACTGTTCCACGCCCAGTTCACTAACTCCTGGTTCGAATTTTAGAGAAGAGGCCGCTGACTGAGTCAGCGGCCTCTTCTCATTAGACCTTCGAATATTTGCGTGGGGTTTTTTTAAGGTTGGTCGAGAGACTGCCGACAAAAAGCGTTTTCATAAACTTTGTCTTCAGATCCATGTTCTTGTCATAACCCATCCGCTCGATTTCTTCTCGGTGAGCATCCTTAGGCGCGAGGAGGCCTTGGACAAAGGATACGAGTCTTTTGAGAGTCGACTGCGATTTGAGTGACAGGAGAGCACTGGCGATATTAAGCTCGACGTCAGTAAAATCGCTACCAAAGGGAAACTTTTTGTAAAACTCAGGATGACGAGAGAGGCCTTTTTTAATCGCGGCAAGATTATTGTGACTCGCGGACTCCGGAATTTCATAGTTGAGATCGATCTTGCTATTGAGTTTCGCGATTCCAAGCAATTCATTTTGAAATTCGCTGTCTGTGATGTTGAGGAGTTCCTTGATCACATCCTCGTCGGACTTGCCACGAAGGAAAGCGACCCCGTACTCCGTGACCACAACGTCTCGCAGGTGCCGCGGGATCGTCGCATTACCATGATTCCATACGATGTTCGAGACGCGGCGTCCGTCTCTTACAGATGTGCTGCGAAGCATCAGTATGGACCGCGCCTTTTCCAGTTCATGGGCCATGGCCACAAAATTATACTGCCCGCCGACACCGCTGATTACAGTACCGTCTTCAAGTGTCTCCGATGCTGCCGATCCGAGAAGGGTCACTTGCATGCAGGTGTTGAAGAATCTGGCCTTACGCCTTTGTCTTCGCAGAGAGTTCTCATCAGGATCATAGAGATCGTTGACGTTCGAGACCCGGGTCATACTAAAGCCGTCAAAGTCCTCTTGAGACAGATTCCTGAGCCAGGCGTAAAAGCGGGAGGAGCCCAGGGCAAAGGCTGCATGGAGGTAGATGTCCCTCCCCTTGTCGCTGATTGTCCGTGTGAGGATTCCAGCCTCCCGAAGATGCATGAAGCCGTCCATCACCAATTCGCTCGTTCCATAGAGTCCATGACGGAATGGGCCAAGGTGAAGATTCTCATGCTCCGAGAAATAATCAGCCGCAAAGGTTTTGGTGATGTCCTGATAGGCTTTATTATCTCTTTGCCTCTCCAGGAGAGCGTTGACGAGACTGTCGGACAAGGACCCAATCCCGATCTGCAGCGTCCCGCCGTCTTCAACGAGCTGACTTGCATTGAGACCGATCACGCTGTCCACTTCACTGATCGATTCTCGCGGCACTGCAAAGAGCTTATGATTCGTCTCAGGAGTATCAAGGATGAGATTGAAAAAACTTTCCGGCACTATTGCATCACCTCCCAAAAAAGGCATGTCGGGGTGCACGACGCCTACAATGAAAGGGGCCAGGTCCTCTTTCTTCAGAAGATCCACGACATCAAGGGTCAGATCACTATTGCTGCATAGACTGTAGGCGTCGCCTCGCTTCGCCACGAGCTGCACAATGAGTTCAATGCGCTTGTCGGCCAGGCTCTGGGCTACATGCGTGTAGTTCATGCTGAGATAGTGTCTCTGCATGTAGGAATTATTTTTGAACGACCCGGCATTGACGTAGAATTCATGCAGATTGATATTCGGGGGAAGCTGCTTTTTTTTGATATCCTGCAGATAGCTCAGTCGAGGGTAATCTTTACCCCACTGTCTCTCGATAAAAGGACCGAGGAAGCGGCCTTCAATGTCACTGGCCGGGTCCGGTACATCAAGCGAAAGTGCAGTGAATATGTCCAGTCGGAAGGTCCGATCGGCCTTTACACGTTTGTATAGGGCGTTAAGCAGCTGGTTAGGTTTGCCTAGCCCAAGCGGAGTGGCCACACGAATCGAGCGCTGAGAGCGCTTGGCGAAATGACTGAAGATGATATCGTTCGCGGATTCGATAGAACTACACTTCATATCCTGGCACCTTTCCTAAATCTGCATCCTAGTTATATGCAAATTATGTCTGCTAAGCAACGTGCCAGCTCAATGCAGGAAAAAAGGCCCGAAGTTCTCACTTCGGGCCCTGAGTGCAATCTATAAATTATCTTCGACCATTCCACTCTTTCAACTAGATCGATGGCTGCTCAGCATCACCGCGATAAGGCGTCTTGCCTTTGAAGCGAGCTTTATCCTTATCTTTGCCTTTCATCGTGATACGTCCTTCTTCTTCTAGATGAGCTTCTTCATGCTTGAGGGTCTCAGTGACTGTGCGATTTTCTACAATGCGTTCTTTGGACAAACGAATCTCTTCACGAGGCACCACTTCTTTTTGAATTGTGATCTGCTCTTCGCTGAGTGGAACTCGAATTTCCTGACGTTCACCGATATCAACCGCACTCAGACTACCGGGACGAGCAGACCCAGTGAGCGGACGGGTCTCAATCACGAGCTCCTCACGCATGACAGGAACTTCAATGGTACGGGTTTCTTCGATAATATCTTTGCGAAGATGGACTTCGCCAGTCTGCACAGACCGTTTTTCCACCTTGAGCTGCTCATCACGGAGTTCCATCACCGACTCATCGTCACGAAGACCGCTTCTGGAGAATACTTCACGTTCGTAAAGTTCATTTCCGCGATCTTCGATCGTTCCGCCAAGTGAGACGATCATACTGCGAACATCGGATTGATCATGAGCACCTTCGACTAGAACGAAGTGATGTTTGTTTTGATAGCTGTCTGTGAAATAGAGTTCCGAATCCGCATTGAGTTTTAGTTCAGATCTTGGCTTTTCATCTTCAAAGCCGAAGAGTCTTGCAAAGAAACCGCCGATTCCACCTTCTTCCTTAGTATTGCTAAGGCGATCGGCTTTCACATTAAAATCTTCGCTGAAGTCATTTTCAATGAGACGAACAGTAGTGCCGACATGCTCTCTTCTGAGACTCTCGACGGCGTTCTGGGCTTTATCAAGATCCGTAAATACGCCGATGACAGTTCCAGATTGAGTGTAGGGGGTCTGCATAATAAACTCCTCGTGTGTAGGAAATAGGCTAAGCGTTCGCTTGACCTGGAGTCTGCAAGGAAAAGGCCAGATTCGCTAACGATTTGGAAATTTATCAAGGCAGTTACGGGACAAAGCTTTCAGCCTGTTCGCTGCACTTTATGAGAAAACTGCAGACAACCTACAGCGTAACCACAGGCCTACAGACTGTATCTTTCTGAGCGACTAAATAGCCATTCAATTCTAAGATTTTGATGTGAATTGTTCGATGGCCCGAAGTAAAATATTTTTATCAACCGGCTTGGTGAGGTGAGCATTGCAGCCGGCCACTGCCGAACGGATCTTTTCTTCGGGCAGCGCATGGGCGGTAAGAGCAATGATAGGTTTTTTAAAACCTTCCTCCCGAAGTATGCGCGTTGCCTCAAGCCCATCCATCCCCGGCATCTGAACATCCATAAGTACAAGATCGATGTCCTCAGTCCGAAGCTTCTCCAGAGCTTCAAAGCCATTCACGGCGAGAGTGACCAAGGCACCGGCCCGGATCAGGAGCCGATTCACGATCGCAGCTCCATCGGGAGAATCTTCTGCTAAGAGCACACGAATGCCTCTGAGATCGATCGAGAGGCTTTCCGTGCCCATCGTCAGGCCCTTCTCATCAAAGGGTGTCTCACAGCCAACCATGGCTATCGTAAAAGAAAATTTTGCCCCCTTGGCAGTTCCTTCTGACGAAAGACTGAGCTCTCCTCCGAGTGCTTCCGCTAAATGTCTTGAGAGAACGAGCCCGAGACCCGTGCCACCAAATTTGCGATTGATGGAGCTGTCGGCCTGCTCGAAAGGCTGAAAGAGCCTTGGAATTTGATCTGCACTAAGCCCCACGCCACTGTCGGTGATGATAAACTCAAGGTGCTCATCCCTCGTCTTGATCTCGACCTTTACCGACCCTTTCTCCGTAAACTTGAGAGCATTGCCGATTAGATTGAAGAGAATTTGTTTGAGCCTTGAGGAATCAGAAAAGATCTGCTCAGGAACGTTGTCACTCACGTCCAAACGCAGATCGAGAGTCTTCGCCTCAGCAATCGGATAAAAAGATTGCATCACTTCTTTGACGAGCGCGATGGGCGAAAAATGACTGTTTTCGATCGACACTCGCCCAGCCTCGAATTTAGAAAGATCGAGGATATCGTCGATGATATGCATGAGGTGATCGCCGTTCACCTTGATTCGTGCCAGCAGATTTCGGTTGTCCTCGCTCTTCATAATGTCATCGTCTATGAGGATCTGGGCGTAGCCGAGTATGGCGTCCATTGGCGAACGAATCTCGTGGGACATTTGCGCCAGGAATCTACTTTTGGCCTGGCTTGCTCGTTCCGCTATAGTCTGGGCTGCGTCTTTTTCCTCAACTGCTTTTTTGTAGCCGCTGATATCGATCGAGATTCCATCGAGTCTTTGTTCACCAGCCTGTTCTTCCTGATCTTCATCGATCCAGCCTGCCAGGCGAACCCATTTCGGTTCCAGTCTGCTACTGGCAGAGCTTCGGACGCTGATATCGAAGATCTCATTCTCGAGACGTGCTTTCCGAATGACGGCTCGAACAGTTTCCCGCTCGTCATGATGAATCGATTCAAAAAATACATCTGGGGTCAAAACGATATCATCTGATAGCCCGAGGTGCTCCCGGCATTCCTTTGATGCCTCCATCACACCTGAGCCACTGGACCAACTCCAGATGCCTAAATTTGCAGCTCTCGCCACCCGATTAAATCGATCCTGACTTTCTGCCAGCTGCTCATTGCTCTGTTCGAGAGACATGAGAATTTCGGAGCGGTCCGCCTCCTTCTTCTCGATTTGCTCACGCAGGCGCCGTTCATTGACTGCGCTCGACTCACTGTCGCCGAGCAATTCTTTAATTTTGATTCGGTTGTTTCGGGCCAGACCGCAGAAGGTGGCACAGAGAAAGGCTACGAGACTGAAAAAGAAAATGCGCAGGAGATTGGCCGAACTGAGATCGGGAATAACCCAGATAATCGCTGCCGTCACCGACAGGAGAGTCGCGAAGAGTCCCGACCATATTCCGTAGAGCAATGCGGAGATGATTACGGCGAGCAGGTACAGCATTAGTGGCACACCGCTTCCGACGATGGGTGCGAG
>SEDW01000020.1 GCA_004193325.1 Pseudomonadota bacterium
GGTCACGCTCAAGGAAACCCTAACACTCCTCTTAACAAGGGTCGCAGTAAAATTGCCTCTAGCCCCCATCGCAGCGGCCAGGTGATTGAGGAGAAGTCTATAAAATCTGGCGATTGTCCACTGAGGGACGAAAAGAACGAAAAATTACGCGAAATTAAGGGAGGCTTCGATCTTGCACAATTGGACAGGCTAAGGCCTTTCTATTCATGAGTCATTACATTGTCCCTTCCGTTCGAGACAGCTGTTGTTGGCTTCGAAAAAGATCTTCTGTGCGCTTAGAAAAAAGCGCCAGACCGAAGCATGGCGCCTAACTCTGATGCTACTGAGGTGAAGCCTTAATCTATTGAGAGAAGCAGTGCTTCGCTTTCGACTCCGGCCAGGCCGAAATCGTTATCGTTGACGAGCAGGATCGACTTTTCATCGAGGATAATCATGCCTTCAATTTTGCCAGGAAGTTTTAGCCCTGATTCCTTCGCATCCCAAAAAATTTTTTTCTTTGAACTGTTGATCTTTGATTCTTCGAGCGTTGGAGAAATCATGTTCGATGCGAGAGTGAAGCCCAGAAGATTCTCACCCAGTTTAAACTCAAAAATCTTCATCGTGTCATCGGTTCTTTCCTGCACAAGGAGCTTGTCCCCGAGATATGCGATGGAGCTGATCTTCAAATCGCCATTTTTAACCTTGCCAGCACCTTCCACAGCAAAGTCCTGGGCCGGATTCATTTCGTAGGCAAACATTCCGTCAACCTTTTTTGCTTTGAGATCGACAGTGAGAAAGCGAACCACGCGTGAGGATTTTGCTGTCGAAGTATCGGGATTTTGTAGGGCCGACTGCATGGCGACGATGAGCTTACGGCCGTCGGGACTGAGAGTGAGCGCCTCCATTCCGCGGTTCAGTTTTCTCTGTTTGAGAATGGCTGGAAGCTTGCCATACACTGGATAATTCGCCAAGGCGATGTCCTTTTCCATCCCTTCAGGGACCCAGCGCTCCAGGATTTCCCCATCGCTTGAGACATGCATCAGGCTTGGCCCGTATTCTTCACTGACCCAGAAGCTGCCATCGTCCATGGCGACGAGACCTTCAGGATCCACACCGTCCACATCATAGGGAAGTGTCTCGCCATTTATGGCAATGGCCGATTCGCTGGGAGCGGAAATCCAGGGATTACTTAAACCGCTGACGGGAAGCCCAAGTTTATTTTTTAGTGGAATCACTTTCTCGAGACGAGGCTCTTTGCCCTTGGTCCAGGTCCATTTCAAAATGCTGGGAATGAATGAAGGCATCGGAAAAATTTTGCCTTCTTTGCAAATCTCTTTGCCAAAGACATCTTCGGAGTCCTCGCAATCGACGTTCGGGCCTCGATCACTGATCGTATAGAACACACCTTGAGGATCTTTGGAGCGACGGTATCCGTCACTGCCCACACCCCAGGTCATCGATTCGTAATAGCCATCGGCGGAGGCGTCGAGGGGCAGTTTCATGGGAACGGCAGCCGATGCGTGTCCGGCACTGAAAAGTCCAAGCGAAAGGATTGTGAAGACTCGCAATGATTTCATGTCTTGTCCTGCTGTCGAAGTTTTTGAGCTTTCCATGGGTTTAAGCTGCCAGGGTGAAATTCTAATAAAGAAGAAGTGAATCCTCGGTGCGGTCACAAAAAAGACTATTGAAATGACTGCCCGGTATTTAGGCAGGGAGGGACGAGAGCTAGTGGGGTGATTTTCGGGAGAATGAGTCCATTTGGGCGGGGGCGGGGCAAGAAATTGCATAAAAAGCTCTCGATTCGCTAAATATGCCTAAGAGCGGAGCGGTTTTTGGAGTATATTAGGCCCCCCGAGAGACCCCTTTCGAGGCTTAAGGAAACTCCTCTTTTACGACTCTTTTCAGTCCTTACACAGTTCTCTAACGATTCGGCGGTTATAATGAGCTGTGGAGCTTAAGTTTCTTAAAATATTGCCGATTAAGTAATACCACAGAGGCGGCGACACGACTGCAGTCTAGCTAACGCGAAAGCTTCACGAGTATGATCCGCCTTCTGGACCCAAAGTGTTTGATCCTGGTCGAGAGTGCAGAACTCAAAGACAGGATTTGCGCAGAACGAAATGATTTAGGAGTACCAGTTAATGGCAACCAAGACGAAAACCGCTGGTGATTCAAGCGAAGCTCAAAATATCGAAACGGCCGATAGCCAGGCTGCAGCAAAAGAGGCGCCGGCGAAGAGCCCTCCATCCAAGTATCCTGCCGTACGTGTGTTATCGGGTGCAGAACTTGATGCTTACAAAAACCAAAAGGTTGATGCAGACAAGGCTGAACGTTTTCTTGCTCAAAAGGACAAGGAAGAGTACTGGCGCAATAAAAAAGAACAAAAACGTAAAAAGACAGAAGACTGATTTTCAAGCAGTCGAAGTATCAATAGATGAGCCCGAGTCGATCGACCTCGGGCTTTCTTTTGTCCAAAAATCGTGGGCGTCCGTATCGGTTCCCGTGCAGAGCGCCGTTTCCCGGCTTTCCCCTTTGTTTTCAACCCTCAATTCCTTAAGCTAAGGGATGATTAAAATTTCTCACGGCTTTCCTCTTGAGGAGATTTCATGTCGGACGTTCAAAAGCCTAATTCGCCTAATCCCAGCGCAGCGGCTCCTGCACCTGCTTCTACAGCAGGCAGCGATTCCGCGCCGATTAAGCCTCCGGTAGCGGCTCCAGTTCGTAAAATGAAAGAAGGGTGGGTCTCAAAGCTCGAAACTTTGATCCTGGGCCGAGAAAGAAGAGATGAAGTCGTCGACGATTCCGTCACCCCGGGAACGTCGGTAGACGTCGTCCATATTCCCTGCGTTCAGGGTCTCGTCACTTTTAAAGTGCGAGCCGATACGAGCTGTAAAGCAATCCACGAGCTTTTGCTCGCGAACGCTCAGCCTGGGGTAAAACTCGAAGTGATTGGTGGAGCGCGTGGGGGTTTAAGGCTTGGTGTTAACGGCAAGTTCGATCCCAAGCTCAATCTCTTTGTGAAAAAATAGTGCGCCTGCACTGGCGGCTTGATATTACAGTCCTCGTTTCGCCTTAAGGGTGAGATCGAGGATCGATTTTTTTTGTTTGAGTTGAACGGCGGCGAGGCTTAGCCCTCCGCCCTCTCCATCGATGAAGTGGGCATGTTCATGTCCCACATGCGATTGGAAGTGACAGGTCATCACGGTTGCAGCCGATGCATGCAGACCATAAATCACCTTTTTATCTACGCTCAGCAGCTCCAGGGTCTGGATCAACTCACGCTCTTCCTCGGCTGTGAGATCAACTACGAGGCGAAGAGTTCCATCCATTTTGATCCAATCCGATTGGTTCAGCATTTCCTGAGTGTATTCGGAGGGAGTTCCAAGGATGGGATTTTTGATATTGAAACGAAATAAAAAAGTTCCTACAAGACTTTCAAAAATAGTCTTGGCCTGTGCAGCAAGATGAGAGACTGCGCCGCGCCCCTTGGAATGGATCGCAGCTTCGCTTCGCCAGGTTGAACTCAACCAGGGACGACGTTCATTCATGACCGAAACGGGGCGGAGTCTTGAAAGTGGCCCGCCGCGCTTTAAAACAGAAAAAACCTCTTCAAAAACCGCATCCTCTTCTTTAGGTTCAACCGAAGGCTCTATCAATATCGATAGGACTCGGCCGCGCAGCGCTTTGAAGGGAAGCAGGCGACAGGACAAACCCTCAAGGTTTGCATTGTTCGCATTTTCACCGAATTCCTGAGACGGAATTTGTGCATCGAGACGTTTGGTTGTCGCTTCCGCGAGGCTGATACCATTGCCTCGGAAGTAGGGGAGATGCTCGGTCGTGCTCCAGGAGAGAAAGCCGTAATGCACGTCTCCACCCTGAGCACGAATCTCTTTCATACTCATGTAACCGACCATCAGACTAAGGCCGAGAGTCGCTTGGGATAGTTCCTGAACACCTCGGAGGATGTGGACGCAGAGATCGAGATCACCCGCGCTGACAAGAAAAGTTGCCCCATCACCACCAAAGACGTAAGGCACACGAAGGGGAGAAAACACATTTCGCATGGCTGCAACGCAGGCAGCACCCGCGAGATTTACATCGCGATAGCGGCCTTCTTTGATAGCAGCGGTCGAGCCGCGAACGTCGGCGACGACTACATACGCGTCCTCGGCGGCAGGTTTGGTCTGATCTATGCGAGAAAGATTTTCATACTTCATAAAAACTCTTCCAATCCGAAAAACTATCAGCGTCTTAGCTGCGATTTTCCGCCGTTGAGCATTCCAGAGTCCAACAACGTATGAATTTATCGGCCTTAAAAAGCGAATATTGAGAAGTGTAAGCCAGCCCCTCAGATTTGGGACAGGCTTTTCATCAAAAAGGAATAAATAGGAAGGTTTTTGGTCTAAAACGACTAGGCCTTAACGGATTGATTTTTAGACATTTTTTGGGAAAAGCTGACGAACTCTTTGGGCAGGGGCTGCTCGAATCTGAGCTTGCGATTCGTCTCGGGATGTTCAAAACCCAGCACTCTCGCATGCAAGGCAAGTCGCTTATAAGGCCAGCTGCTATGGGCAGCTTTATGTTGCTCGTAACGAGAATCACCCAGAACCGGATGACCCATTTCTGCGAAGTGAACCCGGATCTGATTCCGGCGTCCCGTCTCGAGATTCACAGCGATGAGGGTGGCATTGGAGTAACGCTCGACTACTTTGTAGTGGGTTATTGCGAGTTCGCCTTTGGCTGACGATTTTTGATTGAGCGATTTGTCGGAAGCAAGAAAGGATTCGATCGTGCCTTCGTCCTTGGCCACACGCCCTGAAACGATAGCCGCGTATTCGCGCTCCGGTTTTCTCGCAGCAAACTGTTTAATTATGGCTTCGGCGTAATCACGGGTCTGACCAAAGATCAAAAGGCCGGACGTATCGCGATCGAGGCGATGCACCACAGCGACCTTCGCGCGACGCGGATTGTTATGATTCACATGCGAAGAGAGAAGGTCGATCAGACTGTTCGTTTCCCGGCGCTCTGTGGGCACGGTGAGAATGCCGGCTTCCTTGTTGACCACAATCACAGCATCGTCCTGGTATACGACGGAAAAGCCGCGAGTCGGCCGCGCCTTTGGCTTTTCGCGATACTGTCTTTGAGGATCGAAATCGAGGCTAAGTTGATCGTCGGTCGCAACCGCGATCCCCCCGTCATCACAGATTTCTCCGTTGATAATGACGCCCCCGTGATCAATCAATCCACGAACCCGGGCTCGAGAAAACTGCAAAAGTCTCGCCACGACCAAATCCACCCGACCGGAATCGGAGCTTAGGATACGGTAAGATAGCTTTTTTTGCGGCATGGAATTCCCCTCGTTCGTGGATCAGGCAAGAGATCCGGAGGGGAGTCATAGCATTGACTGGAGGAAAAGGAATCCCCTTAAAACTGATCCCCTTAAGTGGTGATGTCGAAGAGAAGATGTCTTTTCGATTTAGAGAGTATTTATCTTAGGTTGGGTCTTCCGAAATGGAGACCTTATGTGCCCTAGCTGTAGATCCCAAAAGCCGTTAATGAAAAATGGAACTTACGTTCGAAAATCCGATCGTAAGTCGTTGATTCGCTACAAATGTCCAGCGTGCAAAATCACGATGTCTGAGACATTTTTTAGCATCGATTATCGATTTCGAAAGCGTTCAATCAATCAACTTACCTTTAGAGCACTGTGTAGCGGCGTATCTCAACGTCGCTGTGGCTTTTTGGTGGATATCAAGCCGATTGGGATAGCCAGGCGAGTGGTACGCTTTGGTAACTGCGCTGCATTTAATCTCGATGCCTATCGCAATACGAGGCCAAAGGCGACGGTTGTGCAGATTGATGAAATGGAAAGCTTCGAACATACAAAGTGTAAACCCCTTACGATGCCTATAGCTGTTGAGCAAGGAACTCGGAAGATCCTCAGCTTGAGGGTCGGATCCATAGCAGCAAAAGGCAAGCTCGCAGAGATCTCCCGGGCCAAGTATGGCCGAAGACTTTGTCAAAGAAAGGCTTGTCTTCAAGAGGTTTTAAAAGAGATTAGCAGCTGCTTTCTTGCCAACGGAATCATCAAGTCGGATGAGAGCAATCATTATCCAAAACCTATTGCCCGGGCTTTCCCTGACGCCACTCACCAGAGATTCAAGGGCAAGAGGGGGTGTGTGACTGGTCAGGGGGAAATGAAACGAGGTGGTTACGACCCAATCTTTACCCTAAATCACTCCTACGCTATGTTTCGAGACAATTTGAAAACGTTAAGCCGAAGGACTTGGTGCACTTGCAAGAGGCCTGACCGACTACAATCTCTTATGTACATGTACGCGTGGTTTCATAATCTATGGCTTGAACGCAAAAAAAGACCAGTCCATCTCGACTGGTCAATCATCACCAATTAAGGGGATCAGTTTTTAATTTCTTAATTGCGGGGGCTTTTATTGCGGAAAAGCTGCCTCAGGATAATCCATAGAACATAGGTATCCTTCGCATATCGTTTGGCGAGTCGGCCCGGTTCCTGAACGAGACGGAAGATCCATTCGGTGCCAGACTTTTGCATCCAGAGGGGAGCGCGCTGAATGCGGTTGGCCGTGAAGTCGATCGCTGCGCCGACTCCCAGAAAAAGACCTTTTGCAAAGCTCTTTTGATTGTTGAAAATCCAGAGCTCTTGTTTCGGTGCTCCGAGTCCAACAAAGATGATATCCGCGCCACTCGCCTTGATCATGTTGATGATCTTAAGATTTTCAGCCGAATCTTTTTCAAAACCCATCGGCGGCGAATAGACTCCAGCCACATCGAGTTTGGGAAACTGCATCTTGAGGCGATTGCTGGCCTCGAGGGCAACGCCGGGGCCTGCGCCGAGGAGAAAGATCTTAAGACCTTCCTCAGCTGCCCGCTTTGAGAGTTCGGGCAGGAGTTCCGCTCCCGTCACCCGTTCCTCCAGAGGTTTACCAAGCAGGCGCGAGGCCCAGACCACGGGCATGCCATCGGCAAGAGTGATCGCTGCGGACTGATAGACCTCGCGAAATTTGCTGTCGGATTCAAGCATCACCAAATGATCGCTGTTGGGAGTGACAACATAGGAGCATCGAGCTTGCCTGGCCTCTCTAACAAGAGCATCCAGGGCCTCTTTTAAATTCAGGCGATCGATCTGAGCATGGCCGAGTATAAATTTTTCAGACAAAACACATTCCTCGCGAGTGACGAACAAAGCCCCGTGATTTGTGCCAACTCACGCAGGGGTGGCAACTCGCACGAGAACAGGATGGAGGAGACGCTGCACGTCCTTCGGATCGATGCCGACGAGAAAGCCTCTTTTACCACCGTTGATATAAATCTTTGGCAAATCCAGTATAGTTTCTTCCATATAAACTGTCATTTTTCGTTTGGTGCCGAACGGCGATGTTCCGCCCACCTGATATCCCGAGTGCTTGTCCGCCACGGCCGGCGATGCGGGTGAAACGGTTTTCACGGCCAGGAGCCGAGCCATTTCCTTAGTCGAGACCTGGGCATCGCCATGCATCAGGATTACGAAACATTCTTTTTTGTCCGTTTCCATGATCAAAGTTTTGATTACGCTATGCTCATCGACTTGCAGTTCACTCGCAGAGCGCTTTGTGCCGCCCTTGTCCTGATATTCGTAGAGGTGAATCGTAAAGGCAATGTCAGCGTTCTGAAGTTCGCGTATGGCGAGGGTCATAGGTGGCTTCATGGATTTGACTCCAAAGAGCGTTCCGCGCTTTTTGTAGAATTTTTTAAATGTGGTATAATCGCTCGCATCTCAATCCTTAGGAAAGGGAAGACTTATGTGGAAGTGGACCATTCTGCTTGCCCTCTGCTTGTCAACGGGCTGCCCGGCGAAGACCCGAGTAGTTACCCTTAGCAAACCAGCAGAAGGTCAGCAAGCCGCCTCTGGACAAATCCATGACATCAGCCCCTACATCTACGGATTTGGAACCTACCTCCATGAGGACCGGGTCAAAGAACTTCTCTGGGATCTTAAGCCGACGATCTATCGTTGGGGCGGCAACACCAGTAGCCGCTACAATTATCAAAAGAATACCTGGAACAGTGCCAACGATTGGTACTTCCATAACTACTCGGGCGGTCAGGCCTCAATCATCGATCGCTTTATGAGCGAGAATCGTGAAAAGTCCGTCGCTTCGATGATCACCATCCCGATGATGGGCTGGGTGGCAAAAGACGGCAGCTCCTTTAGCTTCCCCAAAAGTAAATTTCCAAGGCAGGACGCCTTTGACGGCGATGCGGGTAATGGGCTGAATGGCGGCGAAAAACTCAAGGCCGATCCTTTGACGACGAGTGTGAAGATCAGTCCGCAGTTTGTCGGGGACTGGGTGAAAAAACTAAAAACCCAGTTTGGCAATCATCCCCATTTCTACATCATGGATAACGAGCCGATGCTTTGGAATTCCACGCATCGCGATGTTCATCCAGAACCTGTGACCTACGATTCTTATCTCAAGACTTATATCGACTACGCATCAGCCGTAAGGTCCGCCGACCCAGAGGCCGTGATCGTCGGTCCGGCCCTCTGGGGTTGGCTGGCGATGCAGTCCTCGGCCTATGATATCGAAGGGCCCTGGAGCGGAGGCAAGAAAAATCTCGACAAAGCGGCTCACGGCAATAAGCCTTTCTTCGAGTGGTTTCTCGAACAGATCGCCAAAGAGGAAAGGGTGAGAAAAGTCTCACTTCTCGATGTTATTGATGTCCATTTCTACCCGGAAACCGGCAACTGGCCCTCCGGCGATGCATCGAACGATGCTGTCCGCAGGCAACTGCTGAAATCCACTCGCTCTCTCTGGGACAAGAGCTATAAGGACGAGAGCTGGATCAATGAGAAGCTTTACTTTATTCCACGCTTGAAAGAAATGGCTGCCAAGTTCAAGCCCGCTGCCAAAGTCTCGATCGGCGAATACAATTTTCGATCGGAAAAAGACGTTTCGGGAGCCATCGCCCAGGCCGATATCCTTGGTGTCATGGGTCAGGAAGACCTTTATGCCGCTCAGTATTGGGATTTTCCCATCAAGGACGGCTCGCACCGGAACGCTTTTCTTCTCTATCGAAACTTTGATGGCAAAGGCTCAGCGTTTGCCGAGCGCTATCTTCCGAATTCAGCAGGGAACCAGGAGAGCTATTCGGTGTATACTGCTGAAGACAGCTCAAAGAAACGAGTGACCGTAGTCCTGCTGAATAAGAGTACGAGCGACGAGCAGGAATTCGACCTGCAGCTGCCGTCCTATGGCCTGGCGCGGTCGGTGCGAGTAGTGGGTTGGACCAGCATCAAATCCGGTGCAGGGATGGAGCGTTTTGAGACCAAGCTGGCTTCGCAGCAGTCTCTCAAAATCAAGACCAAACCCTTGTCGATGCAGATTGTGGAATTGAAATACTGAGGCCTCTTATGATGTGGATACTCTTCGCTCTTTCGGCTGCTCTCTATGTGCTCATGTTTCGCTATCACGTGCTTTTAGCATTGATCAGTCAGGCTTCGCTCAGGCTTACAACACGCGAGCGGCCCTTGCGGGACTTTCCACGTTTTACTCTTCTGGTCCCTGCCCACAACGAGGAACTCGGGATTGCGGCAACGCTCGGCAGCATTCATGCTCTCGATTATCCGAAAACCTCGTTCCGTGTCATCGTCATCGCCGATAATTGCAGTGATCAAACGGCAAAGACTGCGAGAGCCTGCGGCGCGGAAGTCTTCGAGCGCTTCGATGATCAGCATAAGAGCAAAGGTTATGCGCTCGAATACGCGATCAGAAAAATTCAAAATGAATCGATTCCTCATCCCGATGCAATTGTTGTCATTGATGCTGACACGCGCGTGGATCGAAAATTATTGCAGGCCTTTGGCAATCGTCTGCTCGAGGGCGAAGAATGGCTTCAGGCTTATTACAGCGTCTCAAATCCGGATGATTCCTGGCGAACTCAACTCATGACCTATGCCTTTGGCCTGTTCAATGGCATCTGGCTTGCCGGACAGGATGCTCTTGGTATCGGCTGCTCGCTTCGTGGCAATGGGATGGCCTTTGCGTGGAATGCCCTGAGTCGTCAGCCATGGCGCGCTTATGGTCTGGCCGAGGACCTTGAATTTAGCTGGCATCTTCGGGTCGCCGGAGAAAAGGTCCGCTTCGTTCCCGAGGCACGGGTCTTCGGCGAGATTATCAGCGGGAATGAAAAGGCCTCCAAAGC
This sequence comes from Pseudomonadota bacterium, assembly GCA_004193325.1. GTDB lineage: Bacteria > Bdellovibrionota_B > Oligoflexia > Oligoflexales > Oligoflexaceae > Oligoflexus. Next base: position 10,201 of record SEDW01000020.1, read on the forward strand.
ACAGAGACTTCGCTGGGAAAAGGGGCGGGCCGAACTTAAGACAGCTTTTAGATCGTCGATCAGACAAATGACAGCACCTCCGCTGCGCAAATGGCTTTTGCTGTCTGATCTCAGGATGCCACCGCTAAGTCGCTGGATGATCTTTACAGTTTTAAGCTGGATTTTAAGCCTCTCCGCAATGATCAGCGCGGATGGCAATCTTCTGCTTTTGATACTCGCTGGAATTATTTTGGCTTTGAATTCGATAGCGCTCTTTTACTTTGCACTCTATCTCAGTCTGCCTTTTACCAAGCTTCATCTTCCTTTGAAATATCTCTCGGCACTTAGCAAAGCGCCCTTTTATATGGTCTGGAAACTGATGCTTCTGATGAGCCGGACGCCGGCTCAGTGGGTTCGTACCGAACGCATGAATAAAGGCAGCTGATCTTAAGATTCGCCGGGGAAAAAAGGCTTTAGCGAATGGTTCCTATTCACAGGCGGAATTCGTCGCTTGGTACAATCTTTGCTTTAATGGTATTAAAGCATCTGACTCTTTAACAGGGAGGTATCCTTGAGAGCCGTAATTTTTATCGACGGTGCGTATTTACAGACTCAGCTGAAAAACAATGGCAAGGAAGCTGATTTTCTTCATATCGCCGACCATCTTCTCGCGCCTCTGCGAGCCTCATTTCCGCTCGACCTTTTGCGTTGCTATTACTATTACTGTCCTCCCTATATGTCTCAGGAACCCACCGAAGACGAATTGAAGCGTATGGAGGTCCACGAGAATTTCGTTCAGGAACTTCATAGTTTAGGCCGCTGGGCTATTCGTTTGGGTAAGCTCCAAAAACGCTGGGAAGGCCAACGCGAAGTCTACGAACAAAAGCGCGTGGACGTTCTTCTGTCCGTCGATATGGTTAGACATGCCGCCGCAGGACATATTCAGCATGCGGTGCTAGTAGCCGGCGACAGTGACTTTGTGCCTGCGGTTGAAGCAGCGAAAGAGCATGGCGTGACAGTGTCTCTTTGGTGTGGTGCGGCCAAGACAGTGCATAAAGATTTGATCGCACAGGCCGACGAAGTGTATGCCTTCGACTGGAACACTTTCCCGCTCATCAATTCGGGGAACGATAATTCTCGCCCACGCCCCCGAAGCAATTCCAATCCGAGCTCTGGACCAACACCCAATCAAAATTCGGCTACCGCTGAACGGACCTCGCCATCGCGTCGTCGTCGTGGTGGACAAAATCGTGGCGGTGCGCGCAACAATCGCCCCGATACGACGGCAGAGCCCGTATCGGAGGAACCTAAGAAAACCGGTTGGCGAGATCGTTTTAAAAGTTTAGGGAACAAGAAGGAAAGCTGAGCCCGCTTAGCTTAATCAGATCAATTGACGAGCATTCTTTCCTCGCTGGCTATACAATGGTAATTCAAGCCAGAAGAGACCGAGACTATCAGGAGATAACATGCGTCGCGTGCTGTTGTGCCTTCTATTCCTATTCGCCAGTCCAGTTTTTGCAAACTCCAAAAGTTTGTTTATTAACGGTGTCTACGCCGCGACTTACGGCGACATCGGTTATGATAAAGGCGATTTTCAGGGTAACAATTTTTCCGCCGTCCGCCTCAAGGCCGGTATTCAAATTATCCGCATCGACTTTGTTGGACTGACGCTTGGCTTTCAAAAGGTTGGATTCTACGACGGGCTTCAAAAGTGGAGTGGCGACAACAAAGTGAAGTTCGATTACCGGGGGCCGGTTCTCGAGGCGCATTTTTTTCCCGAAGCTCCTGTTGGATTCTCCTTTGCGGGAATGTCAGGCAATGGCTACAGCTATTCCCGCTCCGAAGAGCTCTATCAATACCCGGCCTGCGTCGGTTGTAAAATCGACTCTGAGCGTTCGAACCTAAAGGTAGGGGAATTCTCGGGATATGTGACCGTTAAGATCGCACGCGGTCTGCAACTTATCGGTGGTATCGGGACTCGTACGGTTAAAGGCAGTCCATCTTACGACGTCGATCGTGATGGTGTGCACACCTTCGAAAAAGGCGCTAAGGAAGACTGGAAAGAAAGTAATTCTTTCGTGCTCGTCGGGCTTCGCGGAACGACTCTTTAAAATGCTAAGGACCCCTCTGGGTCCTTTTTTTTATGCACTTTTGCTCAAGTCTCTTCTCTCCTTGAACTGGCGCTGAAGAGTGCTCATTTGGCTCGGGCGTCACTCCTCCAACGCATCTCTTAATTAGCTAAGTAGATTGAGCTTTTTAGATCTATTTTCAGCTTTGGCAACGCAATCCTGTCACCTTGAATGTCTTGGCGTGCAAGCCTTTCGCTCTATAAAGATCCTTTAAATTGAGTATAAATGATTTGACCCGCCGGACAGTTGAATGTAGATCTGCTCTATCGAAAAATTAGCTGCGGAGTCCTTGTGAGACGCTCGTTTTGGCAAAGCCGAATTCCCGCGACATTGCTCTGTTTGTGTCTTTTATGGCATAGCTTTCCGAGTCTCGTCTCAGCTACTGAATTATCGACATCGTCGGTTAATTCGAGGCGAACATCCCTCCGCATCGGCTCCTTTAACATCCAGGTCTTCGGCGAATCCAAAGTAAATAAGACCTTCGTTCGCGATACAATCCTCTCCGTCATCTCCCGCTACGACATCATCTTCATCCAAGAAATCCGTGACGACAAAAACAAAGCGATCTATGACCTCCTCGATCAATTGAATCTTGGGAGCGGTCGAAACTATAAAGCGCTGGTGAGTTCGCGTCTCGGCACCGGTGAGATGAAAGAGCAGTACGCGTACTTCTACGATTCTGCAGTGGTTAAAGTCGAAGACTCTTATGTCTTTCCCGACGTTAAAGATGACTTCTCGAGAGAGCCGTTCGTGGCTCGTTTCAAAGGGCAGGGGAGAGCGTTCACGCTAGCCGGGATTCACATCGCCCCGCTCAAGGTGCGTGAAGAGTTGAGAGCACTCGGGACTGTAAAGGCTCACATCGATAGCCGCTTCGGAGACAACAACACTTTCTTCATGGGCGATTTCAACGCCGACTGTATCTACTATAAACCGATCGAAGGCTTTGATTTCTTCGACGAAGCACCGCGTTTGATGATCCATGACGAGGAGGACACGACCGTATCACCATCCTCCTGCGCCTACGACAGGGTCCTTGGTTTTGGCCCGATTCAGAATTACACGAGCGAAGCTCAGCCGTTCAACTTCATGCAGATGTTCGATTACGATCTTGCTAATGCGAAGCTTGTCTCGGATCATTTTCCAGTAGAATTCTCAATCGAGGGGACTGGCGAAATGGACGAAATCGTCCCCATTCCGAATAAGCCGGTGCCAGTTGATGAAGACAACGCAGCGGTCATCGTTGACGGTCCGCATCTTCAAAAACCAGTTGAGCTGCCTTCGATCACGCCAGATGAAAATGCTTGTGGACTTGAGCCTTACAAAACCCCCGCAAACTACTGTTACGGAAGTTTTGATGGCAAGAAAAAACGAGTCAGCAGTGATTGCTGCCTCTAGGAATTATTTGCGAATCCAGATCGTGGCAGCATAGGGAATGGCGGAGGAGGTGACTTCTTCGCTTTCTTTGCATTCGAAGTCTTTTAATCCTTCCAGAGGATAAGTCGTGTCCCCGTCGATCTCCTGATGAATGCGGGTCAAGTAGATCTTGTCCACCAGATCCAGAGTCTGACGATAAATCTCCCCACCCCCCACTACACAGATTTCGTTGCCCCAGTTGGGAGCCATGTCCGCCGCGTGTCTTAGAGCCGATTCGAGAGATGTTGCAGGAGTGACGATGCGAGGCAACATTTCCTTTGAACGGGACACCACGATCGTGTAGCGGCCGGGAAGAGGGCGGCCGATGGATTCAAAGGTCTTTCTACCCATGATCAGGACCTTGCCCATGGTGATTGCTTTGAAACGCTTCAGCTCGTCAGGAAGATGCCAGGGCATTCCCCCGTCGCGACCGATGACGCCATTTTCCGAGCAGGCGACAACGTGAGAGAGCGTAGGTTTAGGCGCTGGCGATTGAGACAATTTATGCTCCTTGTGGATCAGACTGCGACGGGGGCTTTGATCGCCGGATGAGGATCATAACCTTCAAGGGTGAAATCTTCGAATTTGAAATCGAAAAGTTCACGCACAGATGGATTAATCTTCATTTGCGGCAGCGGGCGCGTATCGCGAGAGAGCTGCAGTTGAGCCTGTTCAATGTGATTGTTGTAAAGGTGGACATCGCCAAAGGTATGGACGAAGTCTCCGGGCTGAAGATCGAGGACTTGAGCCATCATCATCGTGAGCAGGGCATAGCTCGCGATATTGAAGGGCACCCCGAGAAAGATGTCGGCACTGCGTTGATAGAGCTGACAGCTCAGCTTGCCATTGGCGACGTAGAACTGAAAGAAGGCGTGACAGGGAGGTAACGCCATGTCGGCGACTTCGCCTGGATTGTATGCGACCACAAGGTGCCGGCGGCCGTAGGGATCACGGCGCAGATTCGCCACGAGCTCTTTGATTTGATCGATGCTCTTGCCATCAGGAGTTTGCCAGGATCGCCATTGAGCGCCGTACACGCGGCCGAGGTTACCGTCCTGGTCGGCCCAGTCGTTCCAAATCGAAACGCCATTGTCTTTGAGGTATTTGATATTGGTATCGCCCTGGAGAAACCAAAGCAATTCGTGAATGATGGATTTGAGATGGACCTTCTTCGTCGTCAGGAGCGGAAAGCCTTCCGAGAGGTCGAAGCGCATCTGATGACCGAAGAGTGAGCGAGTGCCCGTGCCTGTGCGGTCAGACCGTTCGACTCCGTTTTCCAGTACAGTTTTGAGCAGATTCAAATAGGCTTGCATAGCGTGGCCCCAACGGAGATGAAGTGGATGAATCCACTCTATACCTCAGGGCGCAATCTTCAATTCGCCAAAGTGACTTCGAATCATTTAGTTCTCGGATTCAAAGTCCATAGCGTCAGCTGACGCTCCCATAAAAGGGCTATCGTCTTCGTCGGTCTCGATCACGCTCTGAAGTTGCGGGGCAGCATCGATCGGAGTCATCGTGCGGCGGAAGATATCAAGAATGACGTCAGGGTGGACGAGGGCCTGCATGTGATTTTCCTCCGATGGGAGCCAGCTGCGAATGCCCTCCCAGATCCCCCAGGCGAGGATCGTAATCTGCGCGAGTTCAAGATCATGGCGGATAGCCCCGAGTTCCTGACCGCGGAGAAGAAAGGCTTTCAGCCAGGCGTCGATGCTCGAGACTGTGGAGATTGCCGGATGGCCTTCGCGGCGGCTTTCCTGAGTGAGAAAGTTCGTTACGAACTGACTGACAACGGGCTTTCGGTAGAGGGTGCGGTAGAACTCGAGGAGGAGTTCCTCGGCCAATGTCCAAAACGATTGAGAGTCCTCGATGCTCTGTGCAGCAAGGGCCGTGACCTTTTTGAAGTCTCTCAGCGTGGCTTTATGGATCGTCAGGAAAAGGTCTTCCTTGGATTTGAAGTAGTAGTACATCGTGCCTTTGGCCATTCCGCAGTTTTTGATAATGCGATTGAATGAGGCGTCGTTGTAACGGCAGCTGGCGAACTCGTCGAGGGCCACGGACAAGATGTTGGCAAAACGCTCAGTGGTTAGGCCTTCAATACGTGCGGTTGGCATATGTTGACTCCTCTGTGGATAGGATATTTTAGCACCTTCTCACGAAAGGAGTCGCTAGCAATGTGCCCGTCTGATGCAGCGGCTGAGGCGCGCCTTTGGTGAGATTGAGGAGTTGAGGAGTTTTCTGAGTGAGTCTCTGTGTTTGGGGCTTGACTGAAAGAGCAATCTTTGGGATCTTTGCGGACTACTAGAGCATCCTTGGACGGTTGGCCCAGTGGATAAGGCACTCGGCTTCGAACCGAGCGATCGGGGGTTCGAATCCCTCACCGTCCGCCACTCTCTTCCTAAAAAATCAATTCCATATGCACGCACTTCCATCCATGACGAATCTTCGAACGATCGATTTTCAGCTGAAACGTCAGCCGAAAAGTGATAACTAGCATTTCTTTGCAAGATCCCATCAGGACGTTTCCATGCCTATTAAAAATATCCTAAGTGTTCTCACCGCCCTAAGTCTTCTAGCCTGCAGTCCCGCTCCAAAAGCGGAGATGAGTAGCCGACTCACAAGTCAGGTCCAGGTGCCTGCCGGCAAATCCAAAGAAGCCGCTCTCTTCCAGATTCATTCTCGTGAGGAATTCGAGAGCATCAGTGATGTGAAGCCTGGAACCAGCGCGATTCAATTTCTTTATTTCTACGGAATGCCAAAGAATGAACCTCTCTTTGGGCAGATCCATTTCCCTAACTTCTTTCGCTTCTCGACCCATTGGGATTACATCTACAACAATTTTGAGCGCTGGAAGCAGAGTCTCGAAAATGACTACCGTCTGACTGCGGATGTTCAGCAGGAAATCACGGGCGGCTCAATCTTTCTGCGGGATGCGGACGGTGACCAGCCTGAGCGTTTGGCTTTTAATTTTGCCTACGAAGTCAATGATCGTCCGGAAGACGTGAAAGTCTTCTTCGATAAGATTAAGTCGATCATCACCTTCATCCCGGGTATGGCTATTTGCGTAGAATCAGTCCTGCCGATCTCAAGGCCGGGCGATACAACGAAAAAGATATCCTGATCCTCGATGAGATCCCTCTCGATCTTGGTCCGATCTCTGGCGTGATCTCATCTGTCCCCCAGGTTCCGAACTCGCATGTGATCCTACGCTGTCTGAATCAGAAGGTGCCTGATCTCTATCTCAAAAATCTGCCGTCCTATCTTAAAAATTTCGAGAATAAACTCGTCCGTTTCTCAGTATCTTCCGAAACCTCCTGGTTGATCGAGGATGCCTCAAGCGTGCCTAAGATCAAGGCCGAAGCTGAGACCTATTGGAAGGAAAGACAGAAGG
>SEDW01000375.1 GCA_004193325.1 Pseudomonadota bacterium
TGAGAAAGATCGCGAATTTGCTGATCAATCGAGTCATGTCTACTTCCTCTGCGGTTGGTAGCTGATACTAAAGAATGCTTCTATACTCACAGGGTTCCGCTTCTGAGCCAGAGAGTTTTTCAGGTCTTCATTCGGATCACCTTGAAATTTTATACGATCGGGTACTGCCACTTCTCCCGAAAACTTATTGCGAAAGTCAAAAGCCGGCACGATAAACATCGTTCCAAGACTTACTGCAAAACCCCACCTTTGTAGACCAACACGAAGTTGAGTCCTGGGTGCGACGGTGAGAAAATTGTGTCGGCCAAAGCCAATGACCATTGGAGCGGAAATCCCGTTGCTTGGAACATTCGATTGAAAGTTGACGTCCGTATAAGCCAAGTCGAGGCCGAGCGTATAGGATGTGAAAAACATATCTGTCCAGGACTGTCTTTTGCCCCAGTCTGCACTGACCACTTGTTCGCCAACCCGGGTCGAACTGTGAGCGATGAGGGAAGTATCAAACTCATCAAATGTCGCTCGCGAACTAAGACTATTGTATGTGTGATAGCGCCAGCCAACATTCACGAAGGTGCTCATCTTATTGATCAGCTGAATCTCGACCCCTGCTCCTGATCCCGCTTCAAGATTGGTACGACTGCCGCGCCAAAGGTTATTCCGGTTGACCGTGGCATTTGTAATCGTGCGGAAGGCCAAGCTGTTATACTTGGCCATTGGGACGATTGGCATTACGGAAAGCGCGGAGATTTCGAGAGCACCATGCATTGGATTCGGAAAGTCTTCGCGAACCGCTTTTGGCGGAACATCCTGGATGGGAGCGTCGTACACAAACGAATATCCGGCCAGTTCTTTGCTCTTCAAGGCCTTCTTGATAGCCTTGGCGGTACGATCCGCTTCCGTCACATCTTTTTTAACCTTTCGAGCCTTTCGAATCTTAGGAATGTAGATCTCCGGAAATTCATCCCCTTCAATCACTGGCTGATCAATCACCAGCTCAGGCGCCGCTCCTTTAGGGAGTTTATTTGCCGAGACGATACTCTTCGTCTTCTCGATCACAGTATTCTTTTCTTTATTACTTAAAATCTCTTTATTGAAGCTCACGACATCGGTCGGTCCGGTTTCAGCTTTGCCGCCGATAAGGATCTTCTTCACTTCGAGTGCAGTGCCGGTCTCCCACGTCTCTAAAACTTCTTTTTTAGGGAAGAGAAGTGGGTTACGAAGCTGCCAACGAAAGGTGACATCGCAAGTTGGCGCCGGTTTTCCAGCTTCAAATACGCAGACGCGGTCGCCATCTTTAATATCCGTTCCGACTTGATCAACCAAGGCAAAGCCAACATCCGAATCGATGTAGCGAACGACAGAAGATTGCGCTCTCAGCTCAAAGCTGAAGCACATGCTAAAGAGGAACAGAATCGCGGCTATGGCGAGCCCATTCTTCCTTAAGCTTTTCTGTAGTTCATTCGGGTACACAACTGGCCTCGATTGGAGTTTAAGTTCTCTCAGCTAGTGCTTCGGAATTCTTACTCAAATCTTTACTTCGGCCATTTGGTGAAGGGCAAGGAATGGGGATATGATCAATATATACGCAGAGTTAAATTCTTACTGTAGAACAATCAACGGTAAGAATTCAGGGAAGGTCATGGCGGTTCAGTACAGGCACAGACTCTTTCATAGTCCGCGTGCGCGGCTGCCGACGTTGTGAGGTTTATGGAGTCACGTACTGAGCGTCTCGTCGCAATACTCGTAATATTCCAGATCGCGCAACCCACCCCAACCGTCGAGTTATGGGGCGACGTTACTTGTAGACCAGGAGTCCAGGACAAAGACATCAAAGCTGAGTTACAGGCGGTCCCTTGGAGCGCATCATGGCCATAAATAGTAGCCGTCGCAGCGTGGTAGGAACCGAAGAGCGATCCCTTCTGGATGGCATTGCAGGTCTGATCACAGCTTTGACCTCGAACACCAAATCTCACACAGTAGAGTCCGGAGCGAATGCCACCGAGTGCGACGGCACAGCGACTTTGAATTGCAATGGTTGCCTTTGGTGACTCCAGTGGGAGTTGAGGAGCCGGTGGCGTTACGATGGAGTAGACTTGCACATAGCCTTCCTTACTTCCGGCCGTCAGTACTCCGGTTACCGGATCAATCGTAGCGCAGCCGCCAGCCGTGCAATCGACCATAGCGTAAACTACGGTGTGATCTGTATAAAGGCCATCAGGATTCGGCAAAGGCGATTCTTCATTGTTACTGAAGGTTGATGTTGATACGAGCTGGGCTGTGCTTCCCACATCAATCGCTCCGACTTCGACGCTTTCGAAGACTAAAGGATCGGCGACTGTTGGCTTCGACACGGTTGCAACGGTGGCCACCCGAATGACTTCTTTAGGTCTTACTGTTACCTCGACCTCGCTCGACAGAGTGCCTTTGGTCGTCGTCACTTTGATTTTCTTAGGCGCAGTCGTTGGAACGTCGCCCATATCAAGTGTAGATAGAATACCCTTGCTGTCAGGATGATTGATGATGGTATTGAGAACAGATGAGCTGTTATCCGTTTGCCAGACACTGGAAGAAGTATAGTCTGTCCCCAACCCACAGGACATGACCTGACCCGTGTGCATGATGAGTTGAGTACCGAAGGGAATCGAAGTCGATTCCGCCGTGATACCCGTGCCCAACTGAATCGGATCTTTCACTTTAAGATTTTTAGAAGCCGTTAGCATAGTGGATGTCGAGACTTCAAGATAAGATGCGGTAACTTTACCGTCACCTTTGGCCTTGGTCACGATGCTACCAATTTTGTCGGGTTCCGTTCGCGGAATACCTAGCGCGTTTGGTTCAATCAGAAAGCTAACTAAGGAGGTAATATCCTTCGTTGTGCCATCCGACAAAAGGCCTTCGACCTTGAGTTTTGGCTCATCTACTCCGCAGACACCCTCGAGCTTCTCGCCGGTCATATTCAAACTTAGAACGATGGGGTCTGTCACGGTCACCGGGGCCGTTAGGAAATTGAGACCATAACGAGCCGTGACAGTCGTCGTCCCTCTGTTGACCCCAAAAATTTGACCCGGCTGTCTAGGGCTCAGCGTCGTTCCTGAATAGGCGATATTCGTATCGGCAACCGTCCAACGGGAATAGATAGTGATATCTCGCTCAGTATTGTCCGCACGAACACCATAGAATTTGAAACTTGCCGGAAGTCCGACAGGGGTGGAATGGCTCGTAGGGGCAATGCGAAAGCTTGCGAAAGTTTCACTCGTCACAAAGAAACTCGTTTCGCCGCTAATCGTTCCATATTTCGCCTTGACCATGGTATCGCCGGGAAACAAAGCTTCAAGGCGTCCGATGTTGCTCACAGTGAGAATACTTGGATCTTCAACTGTCCAGGTCACGCTCGAAGCGATATCAAAGGTGTTCCCGCCCGCGAAGGTGGCGATCGCTGACACCTGCACATCGATTGCGCCCAGAAGAAAAGTATCAGCCTCCGCAACGACATCAATTCTCTGAATGGTCGGCATGCGAATGTCGATACGGGTGACGACAGTCTGCGTCCCATAAACAGCACGGAGGCCCGAGAGACCAACTTTAGCGCCAGTGAAGACACCACTGCTTGTGCTCTGTGCGCTGCCTTGCAAATAGGATGAGTCCATGGATTCCCAGCTCACGCCGCTGCTAATCTCGCTGCGCGTGCCATTATTATAAACTCCGCTCAGCACGAAACGAGACGGGGTCCCAATGGCTGTTGATTTCGGGAAGATTTCCACCGAGATAAGCTCTTTGGCTTTGACAATGATATCGAGAGTCGCAGTAAGAGATCCGAATCGAACGGTAACGAAGGTTCGCCCGGGAGTTCGGCCAGTCACTGTAAAAAGTGAATTAGCTGCAACAGTGTTAAGGGTCACGATACCAGCCGGCTGAGCCTCAAAAGTCAAATTATCGCTCAGCGA
>SEDW01000376.1 GCA_004193325.1 Pseudomonadota bacterium
GACAGCGGCGACCGCTGGATGGCGCACGTCCCTCTTCTTCGACATGAAGAAAGCTCCCGCTCCCAGAACTAACGCTAATACTGCTGCAATCCAATATTTCATCGAACAATTCCTTTAGAGTTATTTCAGGGTATCAGGCAGTTTCATGGGAGGATGCCACTCTGGCTCAATCTTGCCAGCTCCGCCGAAGCAGAAGATACAACCTATCGTAACGTTCACCGTTACCGTATTTCCAGATCCGTTGCCAGAAGCATTGCCGTTACCGTCCGATCCGCCTGAGTTTCCGCTACCGGAGTTGCCGCTGCCGCTACCTTGGGCAAAGCCTATCATCGAGACTGTCAGCGCGTGGAGTAGAACCATAGATTTCATGAGTTTCATGATCGAGCAATTCCTTAGTGTTTGGATTTAATCTTTTGGAAGAATGAGGGGCGCGTGCCAATTCTTTAGAGGTTTTGTTTCGATCGGGGGCTCGGTATCAATCGACTTCACAAGATTGGCGAAGCAGAAAACGCAATCTTTATTGAATTCGAATTCGAAAATGTTTTTGGAAAAATTCCCCTCCCCGTTACCTGCACCGCTGACTCCGTAATAGCCGCTTCCCGCATTTGTAGCTGCTGCAAATGCGCTTGCACTGTTCACCATCAAGCTTATTAAAATCCACTTCATTACCAATGCCCCTCTCTCTTCAACTTCGCAACGTGATCGTCACGCAACCAAAAGCTAGGATGCAATAGCCTCAAGATCGAGTCGCCGGCAAATGGATTCAAGACGGTGGCAGTGAAAAGTGGGCTATATCGTTCTCAACGGGGAAAAAGCCTCTTCAACCGATTTAATGGCGTGCATAATGTTCTTAAGCTTGAATGATCTGGGATAGGCTAAAGCGCTCTGTTTGAAAGCTGGGAAATGTATGCCGGAGATTTTAGGAGCCTTGCGTATTCGTCTTCATCCACCTCTTTCGCACGATCGGCTTTTTCGTCCGGCAGTGTATAGGAGATTTGCAAACCTCCGTCCCACTGAAGGCCTCGAGGTGAGAAACCACTTCGACCTTTGGTGAGATAGACATCCAGTCGATTGTCTCGCCAGAGAAAGGAGTCGTCGTTTGCAGAGATGTGATTTCCTGCGATGAGATGCAAACAAAAGACAAAATCTTGAGTTCCAAGAGTTGAGAATATTTCTTCGAGTGCATTCTTCGTGGAAAGCGTCTGTAGATTCTCAAAGAGAACGGCTCGCATTAAAGGCTGGCCGACAAGTTCTACAAGAATAAACCCGTTTGCCTGAGACTGCCGCGCAATGCGCGCAGTGGCTTTGCCAAGCTCAATCACAGACCTTGCCGATAGAGGGACGTCGATTCCTGCTCTAAGATTTCCGCCTTTCTCGATCAGCTTTCGTTTGCCGTCTATTCCCAGACTCGATGCCCATACGTGTTTTCTTGAACTTAAACCATCTGATGATGGAGCTGTCGCCACTGTCGGAGTGGAGATTTCGGAGGGTTTGGGCAGGAGTGTGGAGTAGGACTGCGAAGGCTGATTTGAACCCGCTGGAAGGCTAGGTGAAGGCAGTCGGTTTCCTTTCCCCGCAGTGGAATTTGCCTTGGATGGGAGGGCCTCATTTTTTGCATTGCGACGAATGGGTTGACCCTCTGTCTTAGCGATGGTCTCAACGGGCTTTTTCTTGTGGATCTGTACATCAACGTTTAAGGGAATGCTCAGGAGCTTGGGATCCCTTTTGGGTTTTTGCTTGGCCTCGAACGGTTTTCCATAGTGCAGGACCAGGAGTAAAAAGGCGTGGAAAATTTTCTTCGGAAGACCTGTTTTCATTAATTAAATCATCGAAAGGCTGAAGTAATATGAAAATTGCCATTGGCGTTTTAACCGCTGCAGCAGCCGCTTTGTCCATTGCATATTTTTACTCGACTAGCCAGACGCCCCAGGTCAGAACGCCGGCGCCTGTAGGAGAGGTTACGACTCCTTCAAGCCATGCTGAAGAGTTCGGGCGAGCTCAGAAGCCTACAGACATCGGGGCAAATCCAGCAAAAGTTAAGCCTTCACCGAGCAGAGATGCGACTGCCCCAATGGGTCCAAGATTAGCTACGAATGACAAACCTACAGCCGAAGAGCGGGCAAAAAGGGAAGCAGATTTTCTCCGCGCCCCACCTTTGCCTGAAGGCGCGACGTACCTATACGGACGCCTCAGTCCCAGCGAAATTGCCGACCGGCTGACATCGCAGCTAGCAAAAATTGAAGCGTTGAAGAAAGTTTCAACTCCGCCATCGATTGAGTGCAACGATCGTTCTTGCAAAATCACGATGAAGCTTAGCCCGGAGGAATATACGCCGGTTCAAATTGCTATTTTAGATTTCCAGCAAGAATTCAAGTTTGACTATGGCCAAACGATAAGTTTTGATCACGATGAAAATGATTCGACGATCTATTCGTTTACTATATTTGAGGAATATAAAGCAGAGGATGTAGAACCAGAGGAGAGTTGAGAATCAGCAAAGTACACTTCCGGAATTATTCCTTCGGCAGTCTATTAAAATCTTTGGAAAAAACGAAATCATCTACTGTTCCATACATTCCGTCTGCACCAGAGGAATTAACAATCACCAGCTTCGGTTCTAGAATGTATTTTACTTCTCGATCCCAGGGATCAATTTTTATATTCCTGTTGATTTCATCGAGTGTCTTTGGCAAATGGCCATGTTTCATATGATATTCGGTTATGATTCTGTCCAACATTTTCTTCAAAAAAGCATGCCTATGGGTATTCTCCTATAACTAGAAGCACCCTGAGTTCTATTCAACTATCTTCTCTCTTCTTAAGAAACTAGCTCGATGCACGCACCAGCTATCTAAGGCTCATCTCTTTGCTAAACATTCGATTTTCGAGGCGCATCCTCTGGCACAAGCTAACGATACAAACTGCCCCGTAATTTCCTATGAGTTCGGAAGACCACATAAGATCCGGACTTAACCCCGGTATATGGAAAATTTAAGTTTTCCATAATTTATGAAACTTAGTGAAGCGATTTAGTTGTTTGCAGCATGAACTTAAGACAAAGAAATAAAAAACCTCGTAAACTTATGTATTCGCTAATTAACCTGTCGAAAGAAGCTGGTAAACTAAACTCATCATTTTTGACTACAGGAACCGGAGGTCTTCAGTTGAAGATTTTTACCAAGCAACGATTATCGACAATTCTTCTGTTCACAACCCTTCTGAGCTGTAAACATGTCAGTGACCGAGGGTCTGAGACTCTTTCCACTGGAAGCTCCTCTGCCACAGAAGACCGTTCGGAAGCTTTACATAAAGCTGTGCTAAAGGCGGTTACTGAAAACCAGGAAAATGGCAATTTAAAGGTTCCTGCTTGGTTCGAGTCGAAAGTCGCGCTCGACACGAACTGGATCGTGCAAAGCCCGGACGGCTATTGGGGAAAATCGGCTAGTTCACTTCCTAAAGATCTAGGTTGTGCTATCGGAGATGAGAACTGTGACCCTCAGTTTTTGCGCCGCCTTTGTTCGACAGACTCCGATTGCAAGCAATTCAACGCCGCCTGTAAACCACTTGAATCTTCTATCTACGAGTCTGGTCAAAAAGCTAAGACTATGTGCCTTGGTTCAGGCGACAGTCTTTTAGATCGGTTCTATAACGTGATTGTTAGTGGCGAAAGAGAAGTGGATATCACCACCCTATCGCTGCCAATGAACCGGTTCTATGAGATGACTGTCAACGCACTAACTCGTCTCGCACTATCGCAGAATGTACCGTCAGTGAGAATCTTACTGTCTGGAGTAAAAACACATAGCCTTAACATTTTGAACTTACCTTCTGGACTTCTACCTAAGCTAGTTGTCGATATGAAGGCTCGAGTCGCGAAGGATCAGGCTGGCAATTTAAGAACTGACACTGCCCAAGTGATTCAAGATCAGAAGGCTATCGACAATCTACAAATTGAGATGAAGTATCTTTCCAAACCACTTAGTTTAAGCTGGAACCATGCAAAGATCATAATTGCTGACCAAAAGCTTGCAATCCAAGGTGGACACAACTTCTACGATCCAGATTACCTAGAAGATCGGCCTGTCTTTGACTTGTCGATGGAATTTAGTGGTGAGGCAGTTCCGAAGGTTACTAACTTCGTCAATCAACTTTGGGAATTTGCAGACTTATACGCCGCAAAGAATGTTCCATCTAAAAATATCGGTTCTCGAAAAATTATGGGGCCAACAGTCAGCAATTTGCCTTCTTACCCTGCAATTGGTGTAGGTCGATTCGGTGGCTACGGAGATAATCCAAGTGATAGAGCATTTAAAGCACTGCTCTTCAATGCGAAACATACTATCGACATTGCCCAAGAAGATATTTATAGCCGGATTCCAGTATTAGCTTCGCTAGGTGCCTATAAAATAACTGAATCTGTGGCACTTCCCGAATTGGTTTCTGCCGTGCTCGATCATCAAGTCCGACTACGCATTGTGCAGTCGGATCAAGAGAGCTTCGAAGGTTACGGTATGATGGGCCTCGCCGAAGGTCATGCAAGACTTGTAAAAGCATTACTCGAAGGTGCGAAAAAGAGAAACGTTGTGGCTCCTCCAGGCGAAAGTCTTCGGTATTATGTTTGTACCCTGTTTGAGCATGCACCTTGGAGATTCAATAAAGGCCAAGACAGATGGGCGGGCGATCGCAGCCTTGACGTCAGCAAGATTGGATCTCATCCTAAATTGATTATCGTCGACGGCTCCAGCTTCTATCTCGGATCGCACAACTTCTACCCTGCAAGTTTGCAAGAATTTGGATTTGTTATATCGAGCGTTAAGGCAACAGCAGATATTCAGAAAAATTACTGGGATAAAGTCTGGTGGGCATCATCTCCAGACAAAGCCGATTGCGGCGACAAGTCTGACGAATCCGTCACCTACGTTGATAAGCAAGGCAAGAAACAAACGATTTAATTACAAAGGCCATATCGTTAGATATGGCCTTTTATCTTCTGCTCAACTACAACGAAACACCAACGTATACTCATACCCCTTAGCCGACTCGATCTCCTTATCCCCTTCCCCACCGACCATCACCGCACTCCCAGGCTTATTGATGTCCTTCTCCTTCTTTGGGAGCTTCGGCGAGAGGCGATTAGGTTTCTTGAGTTCGGCTTCGGCCTTTACATCGCTATACTCTTCCTCACCGACCGAGCCCACGTAGTTAAACGTCTCAGTGACAATCACCGCATGATTGCGATTCACCTTGGTGCAGAAGGACTCAGCCTGCTTCATACCATCACGGTTCCCATCGCCTTTACGCGCGACGAGGAAAGAAATGTAATTGTTACCATCGTCCATCTTGTGAACGTCGGGATAGGTTGCGCACGATGTAAGGGAGATTGTTAGGGCGAGCAAGGATAGGGAGAAGAGTTTCATCGGGGCCACCTCATAGTTGGGGAACCCCTAGAGACTAGCAGAAATTCGTTAGGCGTTCAAATTCGCAGCTGACTGCTCAAGACTCGTATCGACCACGATGTAGCGGCGCTCAGAGTTCGTCAGAGGCACGAGATAGAGTCGACAGCGGCCTGGGCGATCGTGTTCTTCGATAAAGACCACCTGATCCTTGTTAACAAAGATAGGAGCAACGCGGCCATCGGCATGAACCAAATCAAAAAGCACAAACTTCGACATCAATTATCCCCGAGTCCTGAAACCGGCGCCTACAAGGAGCTTCAAGCATTTCTTGCAGCCTCCCGAGTCACTCTAATGAACGGAAGCGTAAGAACTAATCACTTCCCTCAGCAAAGTCCAGAACTTTTCGACACTTTCGATCTCCACACTTTCCGCCGGAGAATGCGCATTCAGAATCGTCGGCCCAAAGGAGACCATATCCATCTCCGGATACTTCTCACCGATGATCCCGCACTCCAAACCGGCGTGGATGGCCTTGACCTCGGCCTTCTTATGAAAAAGTTTTTCATGAATATTAGCAACGACTTGGAGAGCCGGCGACTGCAAATTCGGATTCCAACCAGGATAGCCTGTAGAGAACTCCACTTCTCCACCCGCCAGATTCAGGAGAGACGCGACCGAATGCGAGGCATGACTCAACTCCGATGCCACCGAACTCCTCTGAGCGGTCGACACCGTAATGAGTTTACGCCCGGTGTTCATCACCCCAAAGTTGGTTGAGGTCTGCACGAGCCCGGGGATCTCTTTGTTCATCTTGATCACACCATGCGGTATCGCATCGATCATACGCAGGAGCTTCTTCTGCAAGGTCCTCTTAAAGACCTTACCCTTCTTCAAGCCCTCGCCAGTCCACTCCGTCTCAAGACCAGGATCGGCAAGGCGATACTCAGCCTTCATTGCTTCGGTAAA
>SEDW01000377.1 GCA_004193325.1 Pseudomonadota bacterium
ACCTTTGCAGTCGATGTTATCCGGGTTCAGGAAGTTGTGAGACCCATGCAGTTGACCAGTCTTCCTCTTGCTCCTGAGTGCATTGTAGGGATGATCAACCTCAGAGGTCAGATTGCAACTGCAATATCTCTGCCGAAGCTCTTGAAGCTGAATGGTCTCGACAAGAGCGAACAGCTGAACGTCGTTTGCAAATCCGATGCCTGTCTTCTTTCCTTTCTCGTCGATGAAATCGGCGACGTGCAGGAATACGCAGCCTCTGACCTCGAGCCGACACCTCCAACCGTCGATCTCTCGATACGCCGGTTTATGAAGGGTGTAATCAAAAACGATAAAAACCTCGTCAGCATCCTCGATGTCGACCTTATCATCCAGCACCTCAACCAAATCGCCTGAACCGGAGCGAATCGTGAATATCTTGATAGTCGATGATTCTTCGGTTTTTAGGACAGCGATCAAGGCTGCTCTCCGCGATCTTCCTGAAGTGAAAATAGTGGGAGCGGCGCCAAACGGCGAAGTCGCACTCGCAACTCTCCGCAGCACTCAGGTCGATTGGGTTATTCTCGATATGGAAATGCCGGTCATGGATGGCCTCGAGACACTCATGGCGATTCAAAAGGAAAAGATCGACACCCGCGTGATTATCTTCGCTTCGCCAAGCGAGGCAAGTTATCCCCGTATACGTAAGTGCCTCGAACTGGGAGCCATCGAATTCATCACTAAGCCCAATCCAGACTCGAGTTCGATCGTTGCCGATTCGATAGCCAAGATCCGTGAGGATCTTCTCCCTCTTTTAACTTACGAAAAATCCCGAAGTGACATTTCAGACTTTGCTCTCAAAAGCAGACAGACAAATGAGAAGGCTCCGACAGATGTCAGACCGATGGAAAAAGACTCCTGTAGTAAACTCAAAAACCAAAAGTTTAACGCGATCGTAATTGCAAGTTCCACCGGGGGACCGGTCGCTCTTGAGAATTTCCTCAGTGGTCTCAATGGCGAACTGAGCCTCCCCGTATTTATCGTTCAGCACATCCCTGCTCCTTTCACGAAAACCCTGGCTGATCGACTTGCGGTCGTTACCGGTGTCCCTGTTGCCGAAGCCGTTCATGGAGAGAAGGTTATCAAAGGCCGAATCTACATCGCGCCCGCCGATTATCACCTGGAGCTCAAGTCAGCTGGTAAAGACGTCATGATTGAGCTAAATCAGCGGGAAAAGATCAACTTTGTACGTCCGGCTGCCGATCCTCTCTTTGTCACCGCATCTGAGATCTACGGGGATCGACTCTTGAGCTTTGTCCTTACGGGAATGGGTTCAGACGGCCTCGCAGGGGCCCAGGCGGTAAGGGCCCAGGGCGGCCATGTGATGATTCAGGACCGGGAGTCCTCGGTCGTCTGGGGTATGCCGGGTGCAGTTCACGCTGCGAATGCCTACGATTCCATGGCAAGTCTCACGGATTGCGCCAAAGTCGTAGCTCATATCGCCAAGGGAATCGTGGTCAGCTGAGTTTTAAGAAATGTTCTCAAGGAGAAGTCTCATGGACGTGAATATCGAATGCCTGCGTTATTTTGCCAAAGCTATCGAAGCGGAAACGGGCATATTCTATAGCGAGGCGAATTTCTACCAACTGAGCCCACGAATTATCGAACTTTCGAAAACCTTTGGGTTCGAATCGCCCGATGCACTCTGGGAAAACGTTCAGAAGAACTCCTTAAGTGCAGAACAAAAGCACTTGCTCTTCGATTCGGCGACCAATAATGAGACCTCCTTCTTTCGGGACAAAAAGGTCTTTGACGCGATTCACGACATTTTTAATGCGATCGGTCGTGAGAAGGAAACGCTGAAGATCTGGAGTGCGGCTTGTAGTACAGGTCAAGAATGTTATTCGATGGCGATGACCTTTCTTGAGTCCCGCGACGAACGACCGATGAAAAACATCTTCTCGATCCTTGCCTCCGATATATCCGACCGGGTCCTCGCCAAAGCCTCCAAGGGCCAGTACAGCGAGCTCGAGGTACAGAGAGGGCTTCCTCCTGAGCTCAGGAGCAAATACTTTGAGCCCAGTGCTCCTAATCCTGCTTCCCTAGGCGACAGTTCCATCCTGTGGAAGGCCAAGAAAGAGTTGAGCGAAAATATTCATTTTAAGAAAATCAACCTTCTCGACCCCTGGGTTCATAGTCACAAGTTTGATGTCGTACTCTGCCGGAACGTATTAATTTACCAAAATACTGAAAACAAGAAAAAGGTCATTCAGCGTATCTTCGATAATCTTGAACCCTCAGGCTACCTTATCCTCGGAGGCGCGGAGAGTCTGAGCGGCATTTCTGATCAGTTTGATCACGTTCCGATGTCTGGAGTGGTCGTCTATCGCAAGGCTGCCAAACCTGATGTTGCGTAAAGGATTTTTTCCTAACATTTACGCTAAATTTGCCGATTGAAGACCCATTCCTGTGTCTTCCGGAGCGGTTATGAAATTCGAGTACGAAGGTTTCGCCCTGCCTGAAATTCCTGACAACGAAACCCAGCGTCTCGCGGCACTGAAGCGCTTGAATGTGCTCGATACAGTGCCTGATGTCGAGCTTGACGAGATCACTGAACTCGCCTCCGAAATCTGCGGGACCCACATCGCTCTGATTTCCCTGATCGATAAAGATCGGCAGTGGTTTAAGGCACGAGTTGGACTCGATATACCGGAAACCCATCGCGATCAGGCGTTTTGTGGTCACGCCATCAATGAGATTGAGCCCTTCGTTATCAACGACACACATCTCGACGATCGTTTTAGACAGCACCCCCTTGTGGTCGATGGCATAAAAATTCGCTTCTACGCAGGCGCGCAGCTGACAACGAGTACCGGTGAAAACATCGGCACAGTGTGCGTGATCGATTCTGAGCCCAAGCAACTCAATCCAAAACAAATCAAAGCGCTAAAGATACTGGCGAAACAAGTTATCGCCAATTTTGAACATAAAATTCTGGCTGAAACAGCAATTGAGCGAGAACAATTCTTTCACAGCCTCCTTGCAATGGTTCCCGATCTCATTAGCTATGTAACGCCAGACTACCGTTACCAGTTTATTAACCCTTCTTACGAACGGGTATTTCAGCGCAATAGGTCGGAAATCGTAGGCATGAAGATCGAAGATCTCGTCGGCGAGCGCTCATTCGGTGATGTAAAGTCTTATCTCGAGAAGGCCTTTGCGGGTCAGGATCAGGAATTTAAAATTCTGACGGCCGTGAATATCCATGGGATGGTCATGGAACGGCACGCTTGGATTCACTACTATCCAGACATTAAAGCCGATGGTACGGTCGCAGGCGTTTATTCCGTGCATCGTGATATAACTGAGCTTAAAGAAGCGGAACTCGATGCGATTGATAAAGGGCAGCGGCTTTCTAAAGCTCTACTCGAATCGACGGAAAGTGAAAAATCATTTAAAGCCCTGTTCGATGATTCCCCCGTTGCCACTGTGCGATTGAATTCGGATCTTTGCATTCTTTCCTGCAATGCAGCCTATGCGCAGACGGTAGGATATTCAATCGATGAGCTCCGAAATATGAGTATCCTCGACCTTACTCTCCCAGAGGATATCAGTAAGACTCAGGAAATAGCCATCGCCGTTACGAAGAGTGCGAGCGGTATTCATCGTACCGAAAAGCACTATCGTCATAAATCAGGCCGAGAGATTCTTTGTCTCGTGACAACCAAGGCCGTGAAACATTCGGATGGACAGATCTACTTCCTCAAAATCATCGAAGATATAACAGAAGGTCGTCACAAGGAAAACCAACTGAGAGAGATGCAGGCCATGCTCATCAGTTCGGCGAAGATGGCTTCGCTTGGGGAAATGGCGGGAAGTATTGCTCACGAGATCAATAACCCACTGGCAATCATCAACTTTAAAACGGATATGATTCGAAATCGGGTCGCTGAAGGCAGCAT
>SEDW01000378.1 GCA_004193325.1 Pseudomonadota bacterium
TTCCATTGAGAAAAATCTTTGCCGACAGATTCTTCGATCGAATCGTAGACGACGATTCCACTCGCGTCAGTGATATAGATTCGAAAGCCAGGTCGCTGCCGGGAGAATCCCCAGATGGACGCATCGAGATTTCGAGTTCTGTAGGCTGCGATCTGACGAGAAAAATGTCCTGTCAGTAGTCTGTTGTCCTTCATATCTGGCGAAGCGATTTCAGCCAGAAGATTGGCAGTATCGACAAGGCTGTCTTCCATGGATTGGCGAGCGCTGGGTTTGATTTCGCCAACGAAGACATTAAGAACAAAATAGCTTGCGAGAATTGCGATCGACAGATAGCCGAGGAAGATTGCATAGCCTAATCTCATTCTATGACTCCAGCTGCAAACTGTAGCCAAGACCGCGATGAGTGTGAATCACGTCCGCTTCTGGTTTGATGGATCTAAGTTTGGCGCGCAAAGTCTTGATATGGGTATCGACTGTCCGATCGTCGGTGTCGAGGGCATCGGTCCAGACTGCATCCATGAGTTGCGCCCTACTGAATATTCGCGTCGGTTGTTTGCTCAACACTCCGAGCAAGAGGAGTTCATAACGGGTGAGCCGAAGACTCACTCCATAATAAACCGCAGTTCCGTGCTCGATGTTAACTTCGGGTGAAAGGTTTGCTTTGGGCACCGGGATACTGCTCGAATTGCAGCGCTTAATTATGCGTTTGATGCGTGCAACGACTTCTCGCGGACTAAACGGTTTGGTTACATAATCGTCACCACCCAATTCCAGGCCGAGGACTTTATCGATTTCGCTTTGTCTTGCTGTCAGAAAAAGGATGGGAAGTTCGGATTGCTTCCTAACCTCTTGGCAAAGGTCGAATCCAGTCATATCAGGAAGGCCGATATCGAGAATCATCAAATCGATGTCTCCCGCTAGCAGCGCTTTTAAGCCGTCTCTGCCCAAACTCACCCAGGTCGTCTGAAAACCTTCTGTCTCCAGGGCGTAGATCAATGTCTGGGCGATCGACTCTTCATCTTCAACAAGAAGGATTTTGGGCACGTGGAGTCACCTATTGTTGATTTGCTTCGGATTCGGGACGGCTGATTCTATAGGTCTATGGTCCTGCGATCATCGATAGCCTATTTCGTTTGACCTGACAAAGACAAACGGCTTAAGAAACTCAAGCGCGACGTGAATGGCATCTCAGTAGAATTTGATCACAAAAGTAGCTCGCGCGCGATTACCCGACAATTCCAGCGTATATTGATCGCACGAGACTCACTGCGTCATAAATGATGTCGCAATGCACTTGGTTTAGTGAGAAAACTGAGCGGTATAGCTCGTACTGAGGGGTGGCACGTTCATGAAGACTTCGAAATCCATGCGATTGGTTAACTACTTGAAGTACAAGGTGGAGCGCTTTCTCATCCGGGGCCCTCTCTATCAATTTATCTTCATCGCTCTTCTTATCGTGCTCCTATCCCTCATATCCGGTCTCATCCTCACTGAGATCGACCATACGAACAGTAATGTCCTCCACAACAGCTGGTGGGCCTTTCTAAGGCTCAGCGATACGGGCTACCTGGGGGATGACGAGGGATATGCGAAGCGAGTGCTGGCGACGATTCTCACCGTTATGGGCGCTGCGCTCTTCATTGGTGCCTTTGTGGCGATCATGACGCAATGGTTGAACCGAACGATGAGGCAGCTCAGCGAAGGACTGACGCCCATTTCCATGAAAGGACACATTGCGATCCTTGGCTACACCAACCGAACGCCTTCGATCGCCTACGAGATTTTCTCATCAGGCCGCCGTCTGAAAAAATTCCTGAGATCGGTTGATCGCTCCCAACCCCACCTGGTGATTCTTGATGAAGATATTGATTATGAGCGGACCCAGGACTTTCGCATTCATATGAAGTCGCATTGGAATCGTCACCTCGTGACTTTCCGGGGCGGTAATCCCGTTCGGCAGGATGAGTTGGAACGGGTCGATCCTGTTCACGCGGCGGCGATTATAATTCCTGCGGCAACCTTTGCCGGCGATCGACGGGAGATCATTGACACACGAACGATCAAGACCCTTCTCTCAATCAAAAACTGTCTCGCTGATGAGGATCTTGAGGGGCCACGCGTTGTAGTCGAAATCCTCGATGCGATGAAGGTGGCTCTCGCAGAAACAGCTTATGGCGATAACGTGTACGTCGTCTCAAGCGAAACGATGATCTGCCGACTTCTGGCGCAAAACATCGTCCATCCTGGACTCTCCGATATCTATGCTGAGCTTTTGCGCAATTCAAGCGGCAACGGCCTGTTCATCAAAGCTCTTCCCGAACTGATTGGAACCCGCTGGGATAAACTCTCCCACTCGATAGATTCGGGTATCCCGATCGGTGTGCTCAAGCAAGCGAAGCCTGCCAGTTGCAAACTTGGGCCTGCTCCGGATTATATTCTCGCTGAGGAGGATGCGATTGTCTTCATCGCCACATCCTACGACGAGATCGAGGCCTCACGATCCAGCCCCTTAACAAAGGGTCACAAGATTCAGCCTATTCAAAGCGTAGTGGCCGAACATCCTGTGAAAAAAATTCTGATTATGGGCTGGAGTTATAAAATCCCTCGGCTTCTGGCCGAGATTTCCGCGCATTCCAAAGGGCGGGCTGTGATTGATATCATTTCGATCATGCCGATCGATGAGCGAGAGAGGGCCTTTGAGCGATCGGGGGTGAAGTACGATAACCTCGATGTGAATCTGATTCTCGGTGACTTCACATTGATGCACGATCTCGATAAAATCGATTTTCCAAGCTATTCCAATTTTCTGGTCCTGGCATCGGACGTCTTTGATAACAGTGACGATGCGGATGCAAAGTCCGTACTTGGCTATTTGCTGCTGCGTGAGAAGTTTAAGGACCGCCCCAAAATCCCACCGATTCTTGTCGAATTGCTCGACCCTGAAAACGAACAACTCTTCAATCGTAAGTGGGGTGAAGTCATTATCAGCCCCCTCATCGTTAGCTATATGCTCGCTAATGTCGCCTTGAAGCCGGAGCTCATGCTCGTCTTCGACGAATTATTTGATTCGGGCGGAGCGGAGATTAAACTCCTGTCCGTTGAGCGTCTGGAGTTGGTTGGCGATTACACCTTTGATTTCGCATCGGATCGGGTGCGGGCGTTGGGTATGACGGCGATTGGTATCAAGCAGGGGAAGAACTCGGTTTTGAATCCCCCGGGCCGAGAGCTTTTACACTTCGCCCCCGAGGATACAATTATTGCGGTTAGCTAAGTTCAGAAGGTCGCAAGATTTGAACTGATAAAGCCCTGAAAGTGGTCCGAGGCATTATCGAGTTTTCTGATGTAACGAAGCCCGAACTCCAAGGGCAAAAAGCGCAGGACCTTTGTTTCGAGATGCGCTTCCAGTCCGGTACTCGCCAGAATGCTGTCATCCTCCCCCTGCACGAGGCGGGAATAGTCGTAATAAGCGACTCCATAAATCTGTTTGATGTAGAGCCAGCGGCCAAGGTTGTAGTCCGGATAGGCGACGGGGAACACGTAGTCGGCAGTAGCCTTGCTGAACTCGTCTGAGAGTTCATAATCATAACCTCTTGCCAAGACGTATTCTCCTGGATTGGCAGGAGGGGCCATGAACTCGTAGCGGTTTTGATTCGTCGATTTCTTCTCGCCGCTAAATCCTAGCCGAATACCGTGATTGTCGAAGGCACCTGGTGCGTAGAGGCGAAGGTCGCCGAAGTTGCGCCAAGTCCTGGCACCCGTGCTGACGTCCTCTTCCTTAGTCTCATCATGGATGAGGCTAAGGGAAAGCCCAAGAGGCGTGAGGATGGATCGATAGGTATGATTTTTTAGAAGAGCGAGATTGAGAAAGCTGGAATTTCTTACAAAATCGCGATCCGGCGACTCAAGATCAATGTCATCAATTTCGTATTCATC
>SEDW01000379.1 GCA_004193325.1 Pseudomonadota bacterium
CGAGACTCTGACGAAGCGCCGCTGCCGTTTGATTCAGGTGAAAGAACGTCCGGTGCCTCTTGTGGACCTTGTGTTCTACCAGGAGCAATGGTTGCTCGCGAAGGAAGTGGAGCACGTTCTACCGAAGAAGGCTGCCAACCCTTCGAAGTTTCCGATCGAACAGGATGAGATCGCTCGGCGATTGTCGACACTCCCATCGATGGGTTTGACTCCTGCAATCCTTTATGCCGGTCGAAGACTCTCCTGCGAGAATCTGGCGATGGAAGTCTGTCGATCTCTTGAGCCAATTCCAAAGGAACAGGCTCAGGCGATTCATGATCTGCTCGCGAAAGATTCCGGGGATGAAGATCCTTTGAAGTTCTTCAATCCGAATCTTCGTCGTTCGATTTTAGTCTACGGTGTGGGCTATCACCACTCGGGTCTGGCTCCGCAGGCGCGGCGTTCCGTTGAGAACCTCGTCAAAGCCGGACAGCTGAGGGTCTGTGTAGCTACGATGGGCCTCAGTATCGGAATTAACTTCTCTGTACGTTCGGCGATGGTCACCGATTATTCGCGACCGGGGGAGATGGGTTTCACAACATATTCCGCTTCAGAAGTCTTGCAGATGCTTGGTCGTGCCGGACGTCGTGGACGTGACGTCGTGGGCTTTAGTCTTTGGCCATCGGTGGCGGCTTACCAAAAGTTTGGTGGCACGCGCCGCGAAGACTGCGAATCCCGTCTTAAAAACGATCCGACGACCTTTTTGGGTCTGCTCGGTCGGGGCTTTAATTTACGGGATATTGAAAACTTTTATGAGAAGAGCTTTCTGCGCTTTGGGAACAAGAACGTATCGTTCAACCTGATCCGTGAACAGCCGCTCAAAAAACATCTCGGCGTCGACAAACTCGATGTCCGGAGCCCAGCTCATGCATACGCTCAGTATCTAGATGAAGATCCTGAGTCGGAGATCTCGCAGAGTCCGAGCAAGGATCTCTACATCGACTTCATCAAGAGCAAATTGAATAACCCCCTCTCGCACCTACACGTGCATCTGCATAGCATTGGTTGTCTCGATGAGGACGAGCGATTGACTTCGTTCGGTTCGATTGCTCGCTACTTCCCGCAGTCGGGTGGTATGCTCTTGGCCTTTTTGATTGATCGGGGTGACATCGATGTTCCTAATCTCCTCGCGGGATTGGAATTGATGGGCAGTATGTGTCTCTCGCGATTCAAGGACCCGCGTATTCCTGAGGATTACGATTATCCTTTCGAGGCAAAAGAAGTGGAGGAGATGCTCCAGGAGTTTTATCCCTTGGAACTCTTCGAAGAACTCTACGATCCGCCAAGCCCGAGACGCGAAGGCTATGTGTTCCGCGAGTTCAACCCACTCGGGGGCGCTTTGATTCGTGAGTGGATCAAGGGTGCGAGCTGGGCAGAGCTGGTTAAGAAATCTTGCGATGAGAAGTTCGGCCAAGGCGATTTGATGAATCTCTTCTACCGCTCAGCGACTTATCTCCAGTCGGTGGTGCAGGCTAAGATTCCTAAGTTGAGTGCTGCGGCGGCCCAGCTCAGGGATGAGATCTTGCGTGAGCCCTTGACCCCAGCGGTTAAGACCTTGGCGAAGGTGCTAGAGATTGAGGAGGATCCTGAGGTGGATGCTGAGGTTCATGACTTGGCGGAAGTTGAGGATTTTGAGAAGGATGTTGTGGAGAGTGAGAAGGACTGAGGTCCTGGCTCTTTAGGGTGGCGCTCAGCATTGGTTAGCGATGCTGGGCGCTTTTGTCTATTTAGGATAGTAATGCATGCACTTCGCTCAAGGGAGTTGGATCGAACATTTCGTCTTTCCAGATGCTCACAGTGTCAAAGCGAGGGATGATGTGGACATGGAGATAGCTGATTGAGTTACACGCACCTCCGTTTTGCATGATAGAGATGCCGACAGTATTGAACCGTGACTTTAATTTGTCAGAAACCGATTTAATCATCCGATGCATGCTCAAAGTTTCCAGGTCGGATAAGTCAGTTATTTCCAAAATCGGTCTCCTGGGAAGAATAAGTGTATGCCCTTTGGCC
Source organism: Pseudomonadota bacterium (assembly GCA_004193325.1). Lineage (GTDB taxonomy): Bacteria > Bdellovibrionota_B > Oligoflexia > Oligoflexales > Oligoflexaceae > Oligoflexus. Next base: position 2,053 of record SEDW01000379.1, read on the forward strand.
ACAGGTGCGATGTCCAGAATTGCCAGAAAATGATCGTTTTCATCAACTTTGTGACATTCGGTCTCACCTTTGGTTATTTGACAGAATAGTTCATGCAGCTCGGGGAAAAGGATATTCATGGCTTCTCTATCATATAAAATGGTAAAAAAATTAGGTTCCGGCATCGTCGCAATCGATTTGCTACATTAAGCAATTCTACCCAAAACAATTGAGAGTTAAATTTTGAGAAACGCCTTAATGATCGGAACAGCATTAGTCGTAGTTGTAATATTACTGTTCTTAAAGTCCAGCTATTCTCACCGCGTCGACGCAACAGATCAAGAATTTTCGGCAGCAGAAGATAATTTCTCAAGCATCAAAAACACTACTCCACCTCTTACTATTGATACTGAGCGGCCTAATACCAAAACTGTCCTTTCCGAGGAACTGCCTACAAATTTGGTAGACCAAACGCAGCCTGAAGAGACAGAGAGTCACAAATCGACAAGTTCAAATTCAAGCGATCTAAATAAGATTAGCAGTAGAGATTTATCTGATGCTTCTCTCAATAAATGGGCAACTGCGAGTAAATCCTTAGAAAAGATCTACAGCGCGGACGATAGGTCCCAAGTCAATATTTCTCTTCAGCGTGATTTCTCAACCTCAGACTTTAGTGAACTTAAACGAAGATCGATTGATGTATCAGGACCTGATAAGTTAAGTGCTAAATCGCTTCAAGGACGTTTCTCTGGAACACTTGCCCCATCACAATTCAATGCTGACCCCCTGATTGTAGATCTGGATTTGCAGTGGACGTCGGGCGCAGACAATACTGCGACAGCTGTCTATGAGATCATTCTCAGAAGCGATGCACAAGGCCAGCTATCTCGCACTGCTGGCAGTGGCGCTGCTCAAGCTGTAAGATCCTTCGATGGTAATGATTCCCTAATTCTAGAAATCAGCCCGACGATCTATATTCACAGTTTTTACCTAGAAAAATTTGATGTATTCGTCGGCAACTTTTACTCGATTTCCGACGGAAAAACACGTTATCAAGGCCCAATTGAATTGAAACGACTCTAACGGTTTATTTCCGAAAACCTATTAGTGAAGGCTCCGCATGGAACTCTCTGCAGACATACAGCCAGACCACTTCTTCAAACAAATCCTCCCCAACTCATCAAGCTGGCTCCCCATAGCTAAGGACATATGCGAGCGCCACGGCATCCCCGTAAAGGATCTCAGCGCCTTTGCCGACGGTGTAAACCTCGTAGCCTTGGTCAACAATGAGTTCGTCGTCAAAATCTTCCCGCCCTTCCACAGGCACCAATGGGAAATTGACCACCGCACACTCATTCACCTTGATGGACAACTAACTATTCCAATTCCTCAGCACCTTGGCTCCGGTGAATTGAAGAACTCCTGGACCTACCTTCTCATGACCAAGGTCGAGGGCAGGTCGCTGGAAAGCGTCTGGCCCACTCTTACTCATCAGAACAAGAGCCAGATCCTCTTTCGCATCGGCCAAATCATGGCGGATACCCACGCCGTAGCCGTTGGAGAGCTCCAGTCGTTAAAACCCGATTGGGATGAATTTATCCATAATCAAGTGAGAGATGCAAAGGGGCGACACGAAAAGAAAGGCATGCCGGAGCACTTACTCGATCAACTGGAAGATTGGATCAGGATCAACCTCCACCTCCTGGACCATAAACAATCCCGCGTCATACTCACTGGCGAGTATACCCCCTTCAACCTCCTCGCTTGCAAAAAGGGCGGTGAGTACCAACTCTCTAGCATGATCGACTTCGGCGATACCATGATCGGCGTTGCTGACTATGATCTCATCGGCCCAAGCACTTTCCTCTGCGCTGGAGACCCTGAGCTCGTTACTTCCCTCTT
>SEDW01000021.1 GCA_004193325.1 Pseudomonadota bacterium
GCATAAAGAAAAGCCCTCGGACGCAAATCCGAGGGCTTTTTCATTCGATAGGAAAAGGAGCTTATTGCTCGATGAACGCTCTGAGCTTCTTACTTCGCGACGGGTGGCGAAGCTTGCGAAGAGCTTTGGCTTCGATCTGACGAATACGCTCGCGGGTCACGTCAAAGTTCTGACCAACTTCTTCAAGAGTGTGGTCCGACTTCTCGCCGATACCAAAACGCATACGAAGAACTTTTTCTTCACGAGGAGTGAGTGTTGCGAGAGCCTTAAGAGTTTGCTCCTCGAGGCTGCCCGAAATCACGGATTCCGAAGGTGAAGACTGAGTCTTATCTTCGAGGAAGTCACCGATGTGGTTATCTTCCTCTTCGCCGATCGGAGTCTCGAGAGAGATTGGCTCGATAGCGATTTTAAGTACTTTACGAACCTTGTCGACCGACATGTCCATACGGGCTGCGATCTCTTCCGGAGTAGGCTCACGGCCCATTTCCTGAACGAGGTAACGGCTGGTACGGATCAACTTGTTGATCGTCTCGATCATGTGAACAGGGATACGGATGGTACGAGCCTGGTCAGCAATCGCGCGGGTGATAGCCTGACGGATCCACCAAGTCGCGTAAGTCGAGAACTTGTAACCACGACGGTATTCAAACTTCTCTACCGCTTTCATAAGGCCGATGTTGCCTTCCTGAATGAGGTCGAGGAACTGAAGACCACGGTTGGTATATTTCTTAGCGATAGATACAACGAGACGAAGGTTGGCTTCGACGAGTTCTTTCTTAGCCGATTCCGCAGCCTGCTGCATCGAATGCAGGGCCTTGTAGTTTTCGGTAAGAAGAGTTGGGTCCATGTTGGATTCATTACGAACCTTGTCGATGCCTTCAAGAGCAGCCGACACGTTACGAACCACGCGTTGCCATTCACGCTCAGTCGCCTGACCCATCGGTGTACCCGGAGTCTTCGTTACATGATCGATCAAAGCCGGACGAGCTGCACCCATACGTTTTGCGTAGTAGATGATATCGTTGTCCGCTTCGCGCAATGCGTTAGCAAAGTACGAGAGACGATCAATGACGCCAGTCAAGAGTTTACGGTTAATGTTCAGCTCGCGGAGAATTTCAAAGATGCGGTGTTCCGCAGTCGCGAGTTGTTCTTTAGCCTTAGGTTTTTTGTCAGCTTCATTGAGAAGTTTTTCGTACTTGTCGTATTCGATGAGGAAGACTTCAGTGGTCTTCTTCAACTTGTCGGCATGGGCTTCTTCGTTCGAAGATGCTTCATCGTCATCAAAGCCTTTGATAAAGCCTTTCATGCGAATCTCACCCGATACGAAACGACGAGCGGCATCGATAACCGTGTCACGGCCGATCTGGAGCTTTAGAATTTGCTCAAGAATACGGTTTTCTTCGGCTTCAATCTTCTTCGCGATGACGACTTCGCCTTCACGGCTCAGAAGAGCAACCGAACCCATCTTACGGAGGTAGATACGAACCGGATCGTTTGATTTACCGAAGTCGTCGCTGGAAGCGGCGCCAGGAGCTTTTTTGCCTTTAGGGGCAGGAACACCTTCGCTGTCAGAATCTGTCTCGGACTCTGATTCCGCATCGCTGTCGATATCTGCGTCTTCGTCGAGGACAACTTCGTCGCCGCTCGCAAAATCGAGATCTTCGCCGAGGAGGAGTTCGTCGTCAGGTTTGCCAGAGCTTGCCTTCATATCATTGAAGTCATCTTGTGCAGAATCCTGAACGGCAATTCCGCGACTTTTCAAATCGCTGAGAATGATTTGGATCAAGTCAGGGCCTGCATCTTCGTCAGAAAGAGCAACGTCGATGTCACGGAAGGTGACCGAACCTTTTTTCTGGTAGATGCCAGCCAGTTTCACGAGGATCTTGACGCTGACTTCTTTTTTGCTGAGTTTGGGCAAAGGAACTTCATCATCGAGATCATCGGCAGCTACAGCGACAGTGTCGTCGTCTTCAAAGACTTCATCGTCCGACAGAAGCTCTTCATCTTCGCCGTCGAATTCATCATCCATGTCGTCGTCATCATCGTCGTCGCCCTTGGCCTTTTTATTTTTGACCTTGTCGTCGCTTTTGCCTTTTTTAGCAGAAGCGGCAGTCTTTTCTTTCTTTTTGCCAGCAGCTGGCGCAGCAGCGGCTGTTGCTTTTTTCGCAGGAGCGGCAGTTTTCGCTCCGGCAATTACCGGTTCCACATCAGCAGCGGCTGAAGCAGTTGTTTTTGCTTTGGCCGAAACTTTTTTCTTAGCCGTGGCCTTCTTGACCGTTTTAGCTTTCCCAGACTCTTTGGCTTTAGTGGCTGTTTTCTTTTTAGTAGCCATAAATTATATCGCTCTCCAAATGTTTGAGTGTGTTAAAACGGCGAAGCTCATGTGCGCAAAGCTTGGAACCATGTGGGCTGCACGATAATCATTAGTTATAGATATGGCTTGCCAAAATTGCAAGAAAGCAGTGCATTGCGAAAGCATCAGAGTCGTGAATAGACCTGATTTTCCGAGAGTGGCGTGTCAAATTGTGTGAAGTCGTACCGTTGAGTGCGTCGACGGTGCGAACTTAGCGACCATCCGCACAAAGCTCAAGCGAATTTCACTCCGCTACTTCGTGCAAATCCTTACGTCGTCAAGGCGAAGCTGCCGGCCGTTTCGCCGGATTGTCGATGTGAAGAAGCTCCTTCTTGATGCGACTGATCGCAATAAGGATTTCCATTTCCTCCTCGCCACTGCTTTGCGCCAATTTCTGTTTCAGCTTTGCGGCCGTCTCATCGAGCTGCCGTTTGCGTATAAACGTTAAGAGTTTATCGAACTGTCTTTGTCGAAATTCAGTTTCGTATGCCCCTTGAGTCTTCTCCAGACCGAGTATCAAATCCAAGACTTCAGGTGTCGATCCACTCATCCAAAACGCTTTGTTTTGCTGAGATGGAATCAGGTCCTTACGCAGTGCTTTGGTGATCTCCTGAGCAAACTCTGCCCAAACTTCTTCCAGTTCGAGCTGTGACTGAAACATATGTTCGAGTTGGTCAATGTCAAGCTCCCCGGGGTTCGACCAGTAGAGATGGCCAAAGAGTTCCAGCTCAGGCCCCTTGATTGCGGTCACAGTTCTTTGAACAGGAATTTCCTCTGGAAGCGGCGTGAGCTTTGGCGGAGCTTTCTTCGCAGGAGCTTCTCCATGGATAGCCGAAAGCATACCTTCAGCAGCGATGCCAGTGAGTTCGGAAATTCGATTCATCAAAAAGTTGCGGCTCATCGGATCTTTCACCGATTGAAGCCAGGGCACGATTTCTTTATTCACGAGTTCAGGAATACCGAGATCGTGCGTTTCCTTGATGCGGGTCTCGATTGCGAAATCGAGAAGGCCCTTGGCCGATTGCAACTGATCGCGGAACGCTGGAGCGCCATATTTCTGGATAAATGTATCCGGATCATCACCAGCTGGAAGAACGACGACCTTACATTCAGCTTGCGGCACTTCAAGCGCGATATTTACCGTACGGAGTGTCGCGTTTCTGCCCGCTTTATCCCCATCAAAGACGAGGTAAATCTGCGGCGTCAGAGCACCGAGACGACGAAGGTGAGGCAAGGTGAGGGCGGTTCCCAAACAGGCAACTGAGGTCGAAATTCCGGCCTGTGAGAGCTGCAGAACATCCATATAGCCTTCGCACACAATCGCCTGACGCTCGCGGCGAATCGTTTCCTTTGCGCGATGCAAACCGTAGAGTACGTGGCTTTTGTCGAAGAGCGGCGTATTCATGCTGTTCTTGTATTTCGGCAGGTCATCACCGAGGGATCGGCCACCGAACGCGATAACCCGTCCATGCATGTCCGCGATCGGAATCATGAGACGGTTGATGAAAAAATCGTAGGCGCGTTGGTCATGCTGCGAGGCGAGGGCGACGGAGGCAGTGATCAGATCCTTGATCGCAAAGCCTTTTTTAAGCATGTGATTGACGAGGGCAAGAGGCTCTGGACTTGAGAGGCCAAAGCCGTATTCCTCAGCAAACTCCGGGCTGAAACCGCGGCTTTCGATGTACTCGCGAGCCTTGGCGCTTTGAGGTCTGGCAAGCTGCTCACGGAAGTATTGAGCGGCTTCGGCCGAGATTTTATAGAGCTGAGCCTCGACGAGACGGGCGCTTTTGTCGAAGTTGGGTTTTTCAAGTTCGGGGACTTCAAGGCCGTATTTCTCAGCGAGATAGCGGAGCGTTTCCATAAAGGAAAGGCCTTGAGTCTCCCGGATATAGGTAATGGCGTCGCCGGTTGCACGGCAGCCAAAACAGAAGTAGTGGTCGTCAAAGACTGTGAAGCTCGGCGAACGTTCGTCATGGAATGGGCATAGACCGGTATGACGGCCGCCACGAACCTTGAGTTCGATTTTTTCGCCGATGAGTTCGGGTAAGGAAATGCGTTGCAGGATGCGATTTTTGGCTTCATCAACTGACACAGGCAATCCTCAATTTCTGAAAGCCTGGGCTTTCAGCTAAGCGGGGACTGCCAATGGTTTTGACTTATTCGACGATGTTGCCAGGGGAGTGGGAGAGAGATTTTTTCTTTAGGAAGCGACTGGCAACACGGTCCCCGAAGCGACAGAGATTACCAGTGTTTGCGAATAAAGAATAGGATGCCAAGTTGGATGCTTCTCGCGTCACAACGATTGCTACGTAAGGGCTAAGGAAGTTTTTCTGGCAAAGGTTTTTGGGGTCGCCTTCGCTGTCGACTTCGAACTTGTCATGGATCGCGACGATGAAAACGCCAGGCTTCAGTTCGGTGAGCTTATAGTCCGCTCCAAGCTTCTCGCGGATCTCTTCCGCGAGTTGTTTCGACGGAATCAAAGTCTTGTCTTTGTAGAAGCCTACACCGAAATAAGGGATGACGGATTTGGAGTCACGGTCGAGGAGGTAATAGACCTTGAGCGCCTCGTAAACCGTACCGATCTTGCGGTTGAAAAAGCAGTAGGAGCTCGGCAGGTAGTTGAGATGTCCGCCGTTTTTAGGGTCGAAAGTGATCTCTCCGAACTCTTTGGAGATGAAGGATGCGGGCTTTTTGGGACCGGCCGGATAGTTCAAAGCTTTGAAGAAAGCTTCTTTTGAAACGTTTCTCAAGGGATTGTAAATGAAGGGATCGTTGCCAAAAAGAGTGTACTCGGGCTGCCCGTCTTCGAACATGGTTCCATAGAGAGGGCCACAGGAGAAGTTGCCAAAGTTTTCGCCCATGTATTGAGCGGAAGGAACTTCGTCTTCCTCACTCTCTTTCATGATCGTGATTTCGTTCATGCCAACGCCCGCGAAGTAGGCGTGGTTTTCTTTAACAGCGATAGGAACTGCCGATTTGGCATCGTATGAATATTTTTTATATTCGCTGCTGCACTCTTTGAGTCCGGAGCGGAGGAGATCAGGCTGGTCTTTATAGCCTTGAGTCATCTGGCGTTTGCACTCGATGAGGATCGAAGCGGCAGGATAGCGGTCCCGGCATCCGGCCAGCGCAACTTTTTGCTTCTTTTCGAGCTTCGGAGTCTTCGCCGCCTTATATTTCTTAATGACCGCAGCAAGGCACTCCTGGTAATCTTCGCGCTCTTGACTGGCTTTCTGCGGAAGTTGGACCTTGAGTTGCTGTTTTTCGGCCAAAGCGACTTGCTGCGTCCCCCAGCTTAGGGCGAGCGCAGTAAAGAGTCTTTTTGTGAATTTAATTTTATTGTTCATAATTCAATAGGTTAAAGAAAAGGGCGCCGAATGGGAAGGTCCTTTTTTGCCTAGTCGGATTTTTTAATGAGAGGGAGGCCTCCTTTATGGCATCTTTTGATATCGCCAGCGAATGCGACATCCAGGAAGTCGACAATGCGGTGAACCAAACGTCCAAGGAAGTCGAAAGCCGTTTCGACTTTCGTGGTGGTAAATCTTCGGTTGAACTCGACAAGGCCGAGAAACTGATCAAGATCGTGGCTGACGATGAGCTTAAACTCCGGTCGATCCACCAGCTTCTTGAGCAGAAGTTCGTGAAGCGTGGGCTTGACCTTCGTTGGCTCGATTACGGCAAGGAAGAAGTAGCCAGCGGCAATCTTATTCGCCAAAAAGTGACGCTGAAAAACGGCGTTAGCAAAGAAGAAGCGAAGAAGATCACCAAAGCGATCAAAGACTCGGGCCTCAAGGTCCAGGCGGCGATTCAGGATGATCAGGTTCGTGTTACTGCCAAGAAGATCGATGATCTTCAGGCCGTCATTCAAATGTTAAGAGGAACTTCGGACATCGAAATTCCTCTGCAATTTCTCAATATGCGGAGCTAATCCATGGGTTTTAAGTGCGGTATTGTTGGTCTTCCCAACGTCGGCAAGTCGACAATTTTCAACGCTTTGACGTCTGCAGGAGCGGCATCGGCGAACTATCCCTTCTGTACGATCGATCCAAACGTCGGTCGCGTTGATGTTCCGGATCCTCGCCTTCAGACTCTTGACACCTATGTAAAAGCTCAGCGTATCGTACCTGCTTTCATGGAATTCGTGGACATCGCGGGTCTTGTGAAAGGCGCTTCTTCGGGTGAAGGACTCGGCAACCAGTTCCTTGGCCACATCAAGAGCACCGATGCAATCGCTCACGTGGTTCGTTGCTTCGACGGCGGCGAGATCACTCACGTCGAAGGCAGCATCGATCCTTTGCGCGACATCGAAATCATCAACACTGAGCTCGTCCTTGCGGACATGAGCACAGTGGATAACGCCCATAGCCGTTATGCAAAACAAGCCAAGACCGGCAAAAAAGAAATCGCTCTCGTGGCTGCGATGCTCGACGCATTGAATAAGCACCTGAACGAGCTAAAACCAGCCCGTATTTTCCCGCTCGCAACCTTCGTTGGCGATGAACCACTCGTTCAAAAGGCTTACGATGAATTGCACCTGATCACTGCAAAATCTGTTCTCTTCGTCTGTAACGTCGATGAGACCATGGCTGACGGTGCCACGGACAATGAGTGGACTCTCAAAGTGAAAGCTTTCGCAGCTGCTGAAGGCGCTCAGTCGGTCGTCATCTGCGGCAAGATTGAAGAAGAATTGAGCCAGCTCGATCCAGGCGATCGCCTTGAAATGATCAAGGACATGGGCATGGAAGAGCCAGGTCTTGACCGTATGATCCGTAAGGGCTACGAGCTCCTCGGACTGCAGACATACTTCACCGCCGGCGAGAAAGAGATTCGCGCCTGGACTATTCATAAGGGTGATAAAGCTCCAGCAGCTGCTGGCGTTATTCACTCGGACTTCGAGCGCGGCTTTATCTGTGCGGAAGTCTTTACGATCCCTGACCTCATCAAGGTCGGTGCTCGTCCGAAGTTGAAAGAGCAGGGTATGATTCGTCAGGAAGGTCGCGAGTATCTCGTGAAAGACGGCGATGTCATGGAATTCCGTTTCAACGTATGATGCACGTTTTCCAGCGTGGAGAGAAGGTTCTGTCGGCCGAGGCCGGCAGCGTTCTCTTCCGTTTTGGAAAGCCTCCTCGCTTCAGTTCCGGATCGGTCTATAGTTGCGACTGGTCAGGTTCTCATCCAATCCTTACCCATACTCTCCAATCCCAGCACGAAACTGTCCCTTTAGAGGCTTCGAAAGAAATTTCGAACGCTTACTCATTTTCTCATCCGACCTTTGGAAATATCAGCTTCATGAGAGCCCGGTGGTTCGAGGATCGCCCTGAGATAATGGGTGAACGCGGAATCCTCCTCAGCTTTCAGGGATGGAGTGAAGGTCTCTGGTATGACGGTTGCTTTGCCCGCTGGGCAGGCTTCCGGTTTACGGATCTCATTCTGCCCGGTCGAGAGTTTCGAGTGGAGTGGGGGAATGTTTCCGGGCCTCTCCCAGGTGTCATAGACTTCTGGGAAGAGCATAGAGAATATGCCCGTAAGCAAAGTCTAGTCTGCGCAGTCCAGTCGAAATTTGCCGAATTTCATAGGGCTAAGGCTCATTTGGAGATCGAGGGGGAAAGCTCTGAGAATGTTCTCAATCTCCTTCTCATTCGGCTCGCGTTTCCTCAGCAGGCGTTCTCGATTGTCCCCTTTTCAGCTGGAATGAAACGACTGGCTCAAAACCTCAATATCTCAGCATTGAATTCTGTTCCAAAACAGGGTCTGAAACAGCGTGTCGCCATCGACTGGGGATCAGCTGGAGCCAGCCAGAGAATTTTGGAATGGCAGATGAAGAAAAGTCCTTTTATCCCCGGAAAATTGTGGGAAACGATTAACCCTTCGGGCCCAAAAATTCTTTAAGTCGCTCCTGATGATAGGGGTTCATCCAAAGTGAGGCGAAGAGGTCGAGTTCATCGCTCCTCCTCTTTGGGTCTATGCCTCCGGCGTGGAGCATTTGCTTTTGAGCACTTACCCCTGCTCTTGGAAGGCTTAGGATCTGATCCACAAACTCGGAAAGTTCGTCTTCAAGCTCTTGAGTCGAATCCAGAACCTCATGCACCAGTCCCGAATTCAGCGCGTCCTGGGCCGTCACCATCTTGCTACGAAGAAGCCAATTCATCGCCTTTGACACGCCAACGAGTTGGATGAGGCGCTGGGAGCTGGCGTAGGCGGTGGCGAGACCGAGAGCGAGCTGCTTAAAGTGAAAGCGTGTTCTGTGGGTGACAAATCGAAAATCGGCTGCGAGGGCGAATTCAATCCCGCCGCCAATCACGAGTCCGTCGATGAGGACGACGACCGGGATCGGCAGATTGTAGAGTCCCTCACAAACCCGAGCCATAGTCTCTGCATAGTTCCGTCCCTCGGCAGGAGTCTTGAGTTCGTTTAACTCTTTGAGGTCGCCGCCAGCAATCCAGATGGGGGAGCTGTCGCCCTTGGTAGACGCCACTTTTATGGCGAGGACGCGCGGCGGCTCGTTCAAAGCGCCGGGTAAATCTTGCCAGGCTTCAAGATTTATTTGCAGCTCCTTCACTTTTTCCCACAACTCTTGGGATAGAATGGTTCCTAGAGCATTGCGACGCTCAGGCCGGGTGATTTGCCAGATAAGTAAAGATTCTTTTGTTTCCACCTGAATGTGCATATTTTCCTTTCTGATTTCGGGCCTGCAATGCTAGATAGATAATGGCAAAAGTCTTGCAATTCTTAGTTCTTGTAAGAGTGATTCACAATCGAAAGAGTATGCGCTTTGAATAATACGTCCGAGACCCCGACTCTCGATCGCAATAAGTTTCCCAACCTCGTAATCGTGGGCGCTACTGCAAGTGGAAAAACCACGGTCGCTTATCAATTATCAAAAGTCCTTGGCTTTGGCTTCATCGATATCGATCAGCGAATCGCAGCGAAAGCTGGCCGAAGCATCCCGGAAATTTTTGCCCAGGACGGTGTGAATCGGTTTCGAGAAATCGAAAGCGAAATCCTCTCGTCACTCCAGGGCATCCTGAATCACGTGATCGTAGCAGGTGCTGGTGCGATTGAAAGTGAAGAAAACTGGGAACATCTGAAGCAGCTCGGGCCCTCTATCTGGCTCGCGACTCCTGTCTCGGAAATTGTCCATCGTTTGATCAAATTTCCTGAAGAGCTGGCAAAGCGCCCCTTTTTGGCTGAGGCTCTCGATATTGAGAGTATTCGCGAGCGTGAAGACTTCCTGGTGAAGCGTCTTCAGGAGTTGGAAGATCGGCGTATCACAAAATATCGCTTGTCGGATTATCGTGTCACCATCGGATTTGCGACAGCAGACACCTGCGCTCAGTTTATTAAGCAACTCCTCATTCAGCCTGAAGTATCTTGAAAGCCGAATGAAAAATTTTGAATTTATGAATTCTTCAAGCAACCCGGCAACTATTTCCTCATGTATAAATCGGCAAACTGCCGAACAATATTATAGGAAGGCGCAATTTGTTCAAGGGATGGAGTCATACGGAATCTTAGCCCATGGGTGAGATCCTCGAGATGGCCCCCCGAGTGTAGTCCTTCGAACGGCGCGATGAATCAGGCGGAATATGCAACGAGTCATGCTCTCCATCGACAAGAAAAGACTGCTGGTAACCCTTAGGTTCCTCCGGCAGTTTTCGCCATCCTGGGTTCTCGGGATGCTCGTACTCGCGTTCCTCTTGGCGAGTGCCTTGTCCCTATTGTGTTCTCAGCTCTTTCTTCCTGGTGGTACCAAAAACAAAATTGTCCCTGCACGATTCACCGCTGCAGAAGGCATTAAAATCGAACGTCGTCCCGTCGACAAATCGGTTCAGACCGCAATCCTCGACCGCAACATCTTCAATAGCGAAGGCAAGGTCGGCGACAGCATCGATGGTCCGACCAAAGCTAAAGTCTCGGACAAGGTCCTTAAAACCGATCTGCCCCTGGCTCTTGTGGGAGTGATCTTTTCTGGTGATCCCTTCAATGGTCTCGCGATGATCGAAGTTGGTCAGAATAAAAAAGTCACGAGCTACATGATCGGCGACAAGATTCAGGATGATGCTTTTCTTTATCAGGTCTGGGACGACCGCATCATTCTCGAAAGAGGTGGTAGCCGGGAATATCTGGAGCTGAAGAAGTTTGAGATCGTATCATCGAGGCAAAAGAAACCGGCGGCTGGTGGTCGTCCGGGGACTGGCGGGATCTCGACGGACAAGCTTGCTACAGCACCGACAGGCAATGAGTTTAAAGAGGATGGTTTCGAACGTAAGTCGAACAACATCAAACTCACTGAAGAATATAAACGAAACCTCCTTTCCCCCGATAACCTTACCAAGGTTCTGCAGGATGCAAAGGCGGAACCGAACGTCGTGGGTGGACAGCTGCAAGGCTTCAAGCTGACCCGTATTCGGGAAAATTCGGTCTATGAGAAAGCTGGTTTTCAAAACGGTGACATCATCGAGGAGATCAACGGCATTCCCCTGCGTGACGCCGGTGGTGCGATTCGCCTCCTGAATCAGCTCAGAAACGAAAAAGAGATCGAAGTACGTTTGAACAGAAGCGGTCAGGTGTCGAACCTCGCTATCCAGGTGCAATAGGACGGATAAATGCAGATCCTGTCTCTAAAGGGAAAATTACAGAACCTGGGTCTGGCCAAGAAAGGCAAGGACCTCTTCTTCCTATTGGAAGTTGTGGCTAACAGCGCCATGGTTCTCTTTCTCGCGTATATCTTTGCAGCGATCATCACTTCGGTGATGCTTCTCTTCTTCTCGAACGTAACCCAAAAGCATCGCTCGGCAGCGGCTCAGGAATACGATCACCCGCGGATCGAAAAGCTGACGAACTACCGTGACCTCAGAAAAGCGGTACTCGCGCGGAACATTTTCAACTCCGAAGGCATTTTACCCGACGAACCGGACCCATCCGAGACCGCGGGGAATTCTTTCAATCCCGAGGACAAGTGCCAAAAACCAACGGTCAATGTTGAGCTTTTGGGCATTATCGCTACAGGAAATCCTGAGACGTCTTTGGCTACGATTCAGGAAAAAGGTTATACTATAGCTGATGTGTACCACGCCGGCGAAAAGATTATTAATCAGGAACAAGCTCTTATCTATTCGATCGAAGAAGATAAGGTCGTTCTTAATAATAACGGCGTAAAAGAATGCCTCGAGCTTAATACCGTCAAAGTTTTGGCATCGTCCTCCTCATCAGGATCGACGCCATCCGCACAGGCCACTCCCTCTTCAGGCGGAGAAGGCGACGGTCCAGCCGAACAATGTCCCTCAGGATCTGCAAGTCTCGAATCCAGTTATGTCGAAGAATCACTGGGTCCCGGATTTAGTAAGATATTAGAAGCAGGCCGCTTAGTCCCGTTTCATCGAGACAATGCAATGGTGGGCTTCAAGCTAATCGGAGTTAGAGGCGGCAGCCTCTGGTCGAGAGCGAATCTAGGCAGTGGAGACGTAATTACCGCCGTTAACGGGGTAAGCATGGCCCAACCTGAAAAAGGTTTCGCACTTTATGAAGCTTTGCAGTCTGACAAAGCAATCCGGGTTGAGTTTCTCAAAGCAGGTAAGACACCCTGCATTCTAAACGTTGAAATTAAGTAGCAGGGAGGCTAGTTTCCGATGGCCAAGGGTTTGACCTGCTTCACTTTAGGGGGATTAAGAGTGATCCGCTTACGCCACATATCTGCCGTACTTCTAATCAGTCTGCTCGTTCAGCCGACTCTAGAAGCGCAAGACGACGTTCCGTCGCAAGAAGACGACGGTCCAGGACAGACAGAAGGGCCAAGCGATTCGCCAAGCCTTCCTAACGGTTCTCGAACTGCTCCGAACGCCAAAGGCGCGAAGCCAGGACCTCAGGGTCCAGGTGGTGCTGAAAACGTTCCAGAGGGTCAGGAGCTGGTAAGTATCGACTTTCCAGAGCCGACTGAAATCAAGGACATCATCCGCGCTGTTGCTCTATGGACAGGCAAGAACGTAATTATCGGGAAGAACGTCTCGGGCAAAATCCAGATGATCTCTCCTCGTAAAGTGACCAAGGAAGAGGCGTATCAAGCGTTTCTCTCGGCGCTAAACGTTGCCGGTTACACAACGGTTGAGACCGGAAAAGTCATCAAGATCGTTGCAACCACGACAGCTGCCAAGGATAACCTTAGTATCTATCAAGGCACCAACTGGTCGCCTCGTACCGATAAGCTGATCACGCAGATCGTTCCGTTGCGTTACATCGAAGCGCGAGTTGTTCAAACCACTCTCTCGCAACTTGTACCAAGCAACTCGATCATTGCTTATCAGCCGACGAACACTTTGATTATCAGCGATACGGGCTACCGTGTTCGCCGCGTTCTTAAAATCATCGAGATGCTCGACGTTGCTGGTCAGCAGCCTAAAGTCGCTCTCGTTCCGATTCGCTACGGCGACGCAAAAACGATTTCGGCGAAAATCTCCGAAATCATTTCGGCAAGCGAAACTGCGAACCGCGCTGGTGCTGCCGGCGGCGGAACAGGTGGCAAATCCTCCTTTAAAGTCAGCGTCGATGAGCGCTCGAACTCGGTTGTCATCTTTGGACCGCCGCGTACGATTCAAGACGTTAAAGATCTCGTTAAAAAATTCGACTTCCCAATCGACGATCCAGCGAACCAGGCGGCTATCCGCGTTCGTTTCCTCGATTATGCGGACGCGAAAAAAATCGCGACGACCCTTTCCTCGCTCGCATCGGGCCAGGGCGGAGCCGCTCGCCGGACTCCTAGCACTCCGATTCGTAGTCTTGGGCAAACAAATACCCGTACTCCGCGTATCGGGGATTCAGCCGGTGATCCATCACCAGTCGCTGATCTCGGCGATAACGTAAAGATCACTGCGGATGACTCCTCGAACTCACTCCTCATCACGGGCTCACGCTCGGCTTATGAAGCAGTGAACGGCATTATCCGTAAGCTCGACCGTCGTCGTCCTCAAGTCTATGTTGAGGCCGATATCCTCGACGTAAACCTTGCGAACAACTTTAACTTCGGGACCTCTCTCCTCCTCGGCAATAAAACGGGTGAAACCGTTCAAGCTTACGGCTGGCAGGGAACCAAAGTTGCTCCTATCATCGTCGGTGGCTCGTCCACGACAAACACGGATGCAACCAAGCTCGAAGTGGCGAAAGCCCTTGGTACCGACTTCACAATCGGTGTCCTCTCGGGTAAATCGGTCAACATCCCAGGTATCGGTGAAGTGAAGCCAGCAGGCCTCATTTCGATGCTTAAAGCGGACTCGAACACTCGTGTTCTATCCTCTCCACACCTTCTGACTTCAAACAATGAAGTCGCGAAGATCGTGGTCGGTGATACCATTTTCTACAAAACCGCAGTCACCTCAGCAGCCATCGGCGCAGGCGCGATCGAAAAAGTTGAGAAAGAAAATGCGGACCTTAGCCTTGAAATCAAGCCTAATATCAGCCACGCGGGTAACTACGTGACTCTGAAGGTTGACCTTGAGGCGAATGAAGGTGGTCTCGACACCACCACAGGCGTACCGAAGATCAACAAACGTCAGACCTCGCAGCTCGTAACCGTCAAAAACGGTCAGACTGTGGTTGTCTCGGGTTTGGTGAAACGTCGCGAAACCGAAAGCTTCCAGAAGATTCCTTTGCTCGGTGATATCCCTCTTCTTGGTTGGCTGTTCCGTAACAGTTCGATCAACAAAGAGACGACCAGCCTTATGATCTTCCTCACGCCGCATGTTGTATACGGAGCCAATGACTTGGCTGCGATCTACGATAAAAAAGTGGCTGAGCGTGACGAGATGATGGCCAATGCCTTCGGAACTGACTCGGACGACGACTTTGTCAAAGCAATGCCATCTCGCGCAGATGGTCAGTACAAGCCTGACGAAATCGATGCTCTCGAAGAGAAAGATCAGGAAGACCTTCGCCGTCAGATGCGTGAAGACCGCGGTATGATCCCAACTGCTCCTCAGGGTGCAGCGCAGACGATCGATGCCAAGGGCACTCCAGGACACGAAGAAGGAACTACAGTTCCTATGCCTATGAACGGTTTTGAAGACGGTGGAACTCCACTGGGCGGACCGATAACAGGTGGTGAAGGCAGTATGGGCGGTGCCGAAGGTTCCTCCATTCCTCCATCGCCAGCTCCTCCGGTCGAGCCTATGGAAATCCCCGAGCCGATGATGGATCAGCCTCCAATGGAGTGATTGAGACTCATAAAAATTCCAATGGTTAGGTAAAATACGGCATGAGCGATTCGCACGATAAAAATCTTCGGGATGACTTGATTCTTGACGAAGGCCGGGGTCTTAACTGGACCCAGCTGCCTTCTGTCGACTTTCGCAGTCTTCAACACAAGACTTTGGGCCAAATTCTCGTTGAGACCAAGGCCATTTCCCCCAAGCAATTGGAAGACGCCCTCAGAGAGCAAAATCTCGACGGCAACACCAAAAAGCTTGGCGAAGTCCTTGTGGCCAAGGATTATGTTTCGGAAGAAAACATGCTGCGCGCTCTGGCGATGCAGCTTGATCTCCCTTACTACGATCGCCTGCCGCTCAATGACATCGACCCGACATTGGTCGATAATATTCCTATCCAGTTCTGCCGTGATAACAAAATTCTCCCGATCGCCCGCGATGACTTTAACGTCACCGTGGTCGTCGCTGATCCTCTGAATATCCATCCCCTGGATGACCTTCGTCTGATTCTCTCGACCAACATCAACATGATTGTGAGCGCGCCGGCCATCATCGAAAACGCTATCAACCGCGTCTTCGAACGAGCCAACGATGCTTCGCAAAAGGTATTGGACGAACTCAACGTCGGCGACGTCGGTGATGAAAGCGATCTCGAACAAACGCGAGATCTCCTGGAATCCTCAGATGATGAAAAACCTATTATTCGCCTTGTGAACAGTCTGCTCGCTCGTGCTGTTAAAGAACGCGCCTCAGATATTCACATTGAACCATCCGAAACGGAAATGCTTGTGCGTTTCCGAATCGACGGCCAGCTCCAGGATAAGACCCAGGTGCACCGTCGCCATGCGGGTTCCGTCGCGTCGCGTATCAAGGTTATTGGTAAGCTCGACATCGCGGAAAAACGTATTCCTCAGGATGGTCGTATCTCGATCAAGGTTGCCGGCAAAGATATCGACGTTCGTTTGTCGGTCATCCCGGTTTCCTTTGGTGAGCGAATCGTAATGCGTCTTCTGGACAAATCTGCTGGCGGTAAACGCCTCGATCAGATGGGTCTTGAGAAACGTACCTATGAAGCGTTCTCGGCCCTCGTTGAACAAAAACACGGAATCGTGCTTGTAACCGGTCCTACCGGTTCGGGTAAATCGACTCTTCTCTATGCTGCGCTCATGCAAGTGAATACGAGCGATATCAACATCCTCACGATTGAAGATCCGGTCGAATACCAGGTATCCGGTGTTGGTCAGATCGAAGTCAAGGATAAGATCGGCATGACCTTCGCCAGCGGTTTGCGGGCGATTCTCCGTCAGGATCCGGACGTGATCATGATCGGTGAGATTCGTGATGCGGAGACTGCAAAAATCGCGGTTCAGGCGTCGATCACGGGTCACTTGGTTCTATCCACACTCCACACCAACGATACAGCATCGTCCGTAACTCGTCTGATGGACTTCGGCATCCAGCCGTTCCAGCTTTCGTCTGCGGTACTCGGTATCGTCGCCACCCGTCTTCTCCGCAAGATCTGTCTGAACTGCCGCGAGGCCTACGAGCCTAGCGATCCAGAACTTCAGGTTATCGGCATCAACCGGTCTGAGCTCGGCGGTCGTCAGATCTATCGCGCCGGTCCTGGTTGTGAGAAGTGTTTTGGCAACAGCTACTACGGCCGTTGTGGTGTCTACGAACTCCTCGTCTTTGACGATGATATTCGGACTCTGATTCTTCAAACTCAGGATTCAAAATCCATTAAGAAAATGGCGATCGACAAGGGTATGAGTACCCTCCGCGATGCCGCTATTTTCAAAGTACTTTCGGGTGAGACCTCACTGGAGGAAGCAGTTCGTAAAACCCAAACGGACGAGCTCGAAATCGATATGGGTGCGGTTGCCGAGAAGGGTTGATTGATCTATGCCTGTTTTTTCGTACAAAGGTTACGATTCCAAATCAGGTGCGAACGTCAAAGGTCGGATCGATTCCGACACGGAACGTAACGCAAGACAGACTCTGCGCCAGCGGAACAAGATCATTGTTGCCGAAATCAAAGAAGAAAAAACCAGCTCGTCCAGCGGTGGACGTAAACCAGGCTTCAACCTCTCCTTTCTGGAGCAGGGTGTAAGCCTCGACGAGCTTTCCAACATGGTTCGTCAGTTCGCAGTTCTCCAGGGCGCGCACGTGCC
>SEDW01000380.1 GCA_004193325.1 Pseudomonadota bacterium
AAAAAAAGAAAAGCCCTGGACGCCGATGCATCCAGGGCTTTTCCTTTGAGAAGATTTACGCTTCCAAAGCCTTTAAATTGCGGCTGATCGCGCCCACTTGCTCTTCCATGTTCGCACGCTGCGCGCGAGTCTGTTCAAGCACGTCTTCAGGTGCACGGTCGACAAAACTCTTGTTATCGAGTTTGGCTGCGATGCCGCTGAGGATTTTGGTGATGCGTTGTTCTTCCGTTTTGAGGCGGAGTTTTTCTTTCTCGATATCGATCAGACCTTCGACCGGCAGATAGATCTCAAAGCCTTGGCCAACAGCGGTTAGCGACTGGCCTGGACGATTCACTTCGGGTCCTGATATCACCTTATTGGCTTTACCCAGGCGTTGAATCCAATCCGTTGCCAGGGCAACCGTTGGCGCGAGTGCAGCGTCCACACGGATGTGTGCCGGCAATTCCTGTTTCGGCGACAGACCCATCTGCGAACGAACTGAGCGGATACCACTGATGATATCCTGGATCGCTTTCCACTTCTCAGCATCAGCTGCAAAGTCTGGAATGTTCTCAGCTTTCGGGAAGGCTGAGACACAGATGCTCAAAGGACGAGGACCCCAATTTGGATGCGACGGCATCTTCTGCCAGAGCTCTTCCGTAACGAAAGGCATGACGGGATGCGCGAGTCTCAGCGCACCATCGAATACGTAGATGAGTACGGACAGCGCACGAATCTTATCTTCGGCTTTAGCGGTCGCGGAGAGATCGATCTTCGCACACTCAAGGCCCCAGTCACAGAAAGCGCCCCAGATGAAGTGGTAGACTTCTTCAACGGCGTCGTTCACCCGGAAGTTCTCGAGGTGACTGTCAACCTTCGTTGCGGTTTCACGCAGACGTTGAATCAACCACTTCTCAGCAAGCGTTAGAGTGAGGTCCTCAAGACGCGGAAGCACCTGCGTATTGGATTCCAGATGCTGGAAGACCATGCGGGCGGCGTTCCAGATTTTATTGACGAAACGGGCGCCATTATCGAAATCTTCGACTTCCATCTTCACCCGGCCGCCGAGCGGAGCCAGGCTGATCGCGGTAAAGCGCACAGCATCGGCGCCATGCTTCGCGATGACGTCGAGCGGATCGATACCATTGCCAAGCGTCTTCGAGAACTTGCGGCCTTGCTTATCGGTAACAGTCGCATTGAAGTAGACGTCTTTGAAAGGCAGACGATTCTTAAACTTAAGATTCGCCATAACCATTCGGGCAACCCAGAGAAAAATAATCTCGGGAGCCGTGACCAAAACATCAGTCGGATTAAAGTATTCGAGCGTCTCCTGATCCTTAGGATCCTGACTTGGCCAATCGAATGGACTCAATGGCCAGAGCCAGCTTGAGAACCAGGTGTCGAGCACGTCTTCATCCTGATGGATATCTTTCGAACCACAATCCTTACATTGCGTTGGATCCGTCATGCCGGTGGTTTTGCCGTCACAAGCCTTGCAGTACCAGATAGGAATTCGGTGGCCCCACCAGAGCTGACGCGAGATACACCAGTCCTGAATATTATCGAGCCAGTAGAGATAGGTCTTCTTCCAGAGCTCGGGATGAAACTTGAGCTCATCGCTACGGGCCGCGTCGGCAGCAGGTTTGGCGAGCTCTTTCATGCTGACAAACCACTGCTGGCTAAGGCGTGGCTCGATAACGGTTTTGCTTCGCTCCGAGTGAGGAACTGTTGTCTTATAGGATTTTTCTTCGTCGAAGAGGCTCAAGGCCTTCATCTGTTTAATGACTTCTTTGCGGGCAACAAATCGGTCGAGACCTTTAAAGGGCTCCGGGCAGTTGTCGGCCATGGTTCCCGTTGTGGTCATGACGTTGATGAACGGCAGATTGTGACGCTTACCAATTTCAAAGTCGTTCGGATCGTGAGCGGGAGTGATCTTTACAGCACCGGTTCCAAATTCACTTTTTACATAATCATCAGCAATGATCGGGATAAGGCGATTCGTAAACGGCAATTTTACCATTTTGCCGATGAGGTGTTTGAAGCGCTCATCTTCGGCATTCACAGCAACGGCCGTATCACCAAGCATCGTTTCGGGACGTGTCGTGGCGATAGGAATCTGCTCGTCGCTCCCCTCAATAGGGTAGCGATAGAAATAGAGAATGCCCTGAACTTCTTTGCTCTCGACTTCGTCATCAGAGATTGCCGTTTGCAAAACGGTATCCCAGTTCACAAGTCTTTCGCCGCGATAAATCAAACCTTCGTTATAGAGTTCGACAAAGACGTGACGAACAGCCTCCGAAAGCTTTGGATCCATAGTGTAGGCGAGGCGTTCCCAGTCGCAGCTAAACCCAAGGGTTTTGAACTGCTCGAGAATCATGCCGCCGAATTTATCTTTCCAGAGAGTCAGGCGATCGAAGAATTTATCGCGACCGAGTGCACGGCGATTGGTTCCTTCTTTTTCAAGGTCCTTCTCCACCATCATCTGGGTGGCGATACCCGCATGATCGGTACCCGGCAACCAACAGACGTTGAGGCCCTTCATGCGCTGCCAGCGGCTCAGAAGGTCCTGAATGGAATAACCAAGGCCATGGCCCATGTGCAGCTGGGAGGTCACGTTAGGCGGCGGCATGAGGATCGTATAGGGTTTTTTTGAAGGGTCGACCGGTGCATGAAAGAGCTTGTGCTCGACGCAGTAGTCGTACCACTTTTTTTCATACTTTTTGTGTTCGTAGGTTGAATCTAATTCAATCATGGGACCTAAGACTCCTTTTGGCACCGAGTTCCCGAACACTATAGGTCCTGAGAGGCGCTAGGTCGACGAAAT
Source organism: Pseudomonadota bacterium (assembly GCA_004193325.1). GTDB lineage: Bacteria > Bdellovibrionota_B > Oligoflexia > Oligoflexales > Oligoflexaceae > Oligoflexus. Next base: position 2,804 of record SEDW01000380.1, read on the forward strand.
TTTCCGCTGATTTGGCGAGCGAAGGCCTCGGCTAGGCCCCAGCCAAAAGAATTGCTCAGAAGGCCATTTTCGCGCGCCGTTTCTGAGAAGGCTGTGGCAGATTTCAGGGAGGAAAAAGAAAAAGCGGCGATCCCGGGGGATCGCCGCAAACTTTATTCAGAAGATTATCTTAGCGAAGTTGTAAAGGTGGGGACACTTTTGTTCCGTTATCGACCCATTGTTTAGCGATCAAAGCCAGACTGTCCCAGTTCTTTTGCTCCTGCTCGGCGAAGAGTTTATCAACTTCGCAGGCAGCGCCACTGCATCCATAAATCTGCTGGATGCGTTCAATGTCTGTCTTCGCCAGTTTCCGGGTCGTGAGACCTTCACCGATGAAGAGTGTTGGGTTCATGATCGACAGAGAATCCACGTCCTCGTCCACGTGACCCAGGCCCAGTAAGTGTCCCAGCTCATGAAGAGCTAAAGACTGCATATCAACGACTTCCCTCGTCCCTTCGGCCTTAACTTCGAAACTATCGCCAATCACGTAGTATTCTTCGTTAAACCTTAGGTCTGCCTTGGTAATGGTCGAATAATCGGCGCCGTTGCTCCAGATCGTCGTTGCCAAGACATAGTCGGGTTTGCTGGTCTTTTTCCAGTCGCCGTCGAGATAGTTCCCATTCACGTTGTCGGAAAGTGAACTATAGAGATCCTTAAACGTATCGCCAGAGACACCTACATGGTCGCCATCGAATGAAAACAGAACCTTGCCTGTTGCCCACTCCCAACGCTTCATCGCCGCCATCAACTGAATCTTCTGATTCTCGTTGAGCTTGGGATCAAAGCGGAAGGGTATCGGTAACTTCTGCCAGCCTTGAGGGGCATGGATCCCGTATTGGGTGGAGGTCTTATCCACCGACGAGGGATTGGCTGCAGCCATCTTACTCGTATCGTAATCCTCTTTTACTGAGACCTTATAGAGACCTGTACCGCAGGCCACAAAGGACGAAAAGATGAACCCGATACCTAAAACGCCGCCGAGATACTTACCGACTAAAGTCGCCATCTCATGTCTCCTGAATTCCTGATCACTTGAACAAAACTCTTATCGAGCATATGGGTAACGATCTTGAGTTCTCTTCTTTATC
>SEDW01000381.1 GCA_004193325.1 Pseudomonadota bacterium
TTTCTGAGAAATCTCAGCCATGAACTTCGCACACCATTGAATGTGATACTCGGCTGGACCCAGATCCTTGACGAGGACGCGACAGCGGAAGAAGTCCAGGAAGGCATTTCGATCATCAACCAGAGTGGTCGTCGCCAGGAGCTTGTGATCAAAGACCTTCTGGAGTGCTCGAAAATCGTAGCCGGGCAGATCGACCTCCACGCAAGCACCTTTAATATTTCGGACCTGATTTCGCCTGTGCTGGACTCACTCGATCTCTCCATTCAGGCAAAAAAGCTCGACATCCGCGTTTATGCCGAGCCTAGCGCTGCCCTGGTGAACGCTGATCCTGAGCGCTGCCGGGAAGTGCTTTGGCATCTCATTTCCAATGCAATCAAATTTAGCGGAATGAAAGGTGTGATCAATATTCGTTCCTATCGGGACGAATCCTATTGCGCCCTCGAGATCAGCGATCAGGGAATCGGCATCAGCGAAGATTTTCTACCGAAGGTGTTTGATCTCTTCACCCGCGAGGAAACCGGAGTCACGAAGAGCTATTCCGGGACCGGTCTGGGTCTGAGCATCGGTCGATACTATGCGGAGGCGCAGGGGGGCAATCTGCTCGTTGAGAGTGCGGGTAAGACGATGGGAACCACGGTGACGCTCAAGCTTCCGGTGGCCGCGATTCGTTTTGTTCCCAAAAAAAATGCCGATCCCCTCTATATGTCCCATGTCTTTCAACATCTTTTGGAACGAGGCGATCGGCTTTCGGCAGAAGAAGCTTAGATTGTGATTAGACCTGTGGCACAACCCGATCCAGGAGTTCCGACCATTTAGGATCCACGGCTAGCTCTTCGGTACGATAGCCGAAGAGTGTCACGGCCACCTCACCCTGGGCATCGAAGACTTCAACGCTACGCACGAGACCATGACGGCTCGGCTTGTTGACGATCCAGGCGGATTCAAGCTTCGACATATTCACATGGAGGTTAAAGTCTGGATCGAGGATGTTAAACCAGGAACCGAGGGTTCTCGTTTCCTTGATCGTGCCGCTGCGGATCTGAATCATTCGGCCATTGCCGACAAAGATCATAAACTTGATCTCTTCCTTACGGGCAGCCTGTAGAACGTCGACCAGGACGTTGATATCCACTTTACGGGCAAATTCTTCACCAACGACTTCAAAAGCCGGCAGACGGCCGATCTTGTGCGATCCCAAAAGCATATGAAAATCGTGGGTGTCCTGAAGCTTCGACCAGTCGTCCTTTAGCTTCTCAACATCAAAATCACGAACTGCTGAGAGCTTGGCCGCTTCGAGTGGAGGCAAAATATCGCTCATCGCGATCGTGCGCACTTTAAAGCCTGAGACAAATTCGTCCCAAGCTGCATCGCTGATGCCTTGCGGATAGATCTTATGCACAGCTTTGCCGTGTTTGTCGAAGATCTGAATACTGCGAAGAATATCGCCACCTTTTTGCTGCTCAACGGCGACCGAGAAAGCCCAGTTGCTACTGAAGAGGCGCAGATCGATGGTATCGTGATGAACGAGACCCATCGGTCCGTGAAAGCTCGCTTTGCCGTAAGTTCCCTTCACTTCGCTCACAGTCGAATCGTTGCGGGTGAGCGCCATACAGCGGCCAAGGCTCGGGATTTTGTCGAAGAGATCCGGCCAGGTCGTATCGATAATCGTGGTCGCCATCGACTCGCCTGAGTGGAGGAGGACCTGGAGTTCACTCACTTCCATCGCCTGAGCGATATCGTAGGGACGGGCACCATGATTCGTCGCGCGAAAGGCGGCCAATCGAGAAGCGAAATCATTTTTATTTTCATGTGTGGAAAGCAAAACCATAATGAACTCCTGATTAGCGCGCATCGCTAGCAAAATAGTAATGTCGAGACTGACTGGCATCTTCGAGCCGGTACATGGGAATATCGAACAGATCACTGAGAATCTCGGGATTCAAAGTGGGTGTCGAAGCGATCAACTGTCCTTTTTTTAGGATCAGAAAGTGGTCGGCATACTGAATTGCAAGATTGAGATCATGCAGAACCATCACGACCGTATAGCCCTTGTTCGCACATTTGCGAGCCATTTTTAAAATCGTCTGCTGATGAACGATATCGAGGCTTGAGACCGGCTCGTCGAGAAGCAGTAGTTTAGGTCTCTCGTCTTCGTCATCTTTAAGCTGCAAAAGCACCCGAGCCATGTGAGTTCGCTGCTGCTCGCCACCAGAAAGTGTCTGCACATTGCGGTTTTCCAGCGGAATGAGCTGCATCTCTTCCATAATTTCCTGGACGATTGCCGCTTCGCGACCGCTAACGGAATGCGGATAGCGGCCGAGCGCAACAAGCTCACGTACTGGCATGGAGAAGGGCAAGTTGTAATGCTGGGACAGCATCGCCCGCGACTGGGCCAGTTTTCGTGCGGACCATTCTGAAATCTTGAGTCCGAACAAGAGCACTTCTCCCTGATCGGCTGTGATACTCCCCGACAGGACCTTGAGCAGAGTGGATTTACCGGCACCGTTAGGGCCCAAGACAACCGTAATCTTGCCGCCTGGGATCTTAAGGTCAGGGATATTGAGCAGTTCTCTTTTACCCTTACGAAGAAGGATGTCCTTAAGCATGATCATAATTTTTTCTCGTTCTATACTGTTGTCTCAATAGAACTATAAAATATGGGGCCCCGATAAGCGCTGTAACGATCCCTATCGGCAATTCCAAAGGTATTACGATCACGCGCGACACGAGATCTGCAAGCAGGAGAAAGACGCTACCCCAGATAAAACTTTGAGGAAGCAGACTTCGATGATCCGCTCCGATCATAAAGCGAAGGATATGAGGAATGACTAGTCCCACAAATCCAATGACCCCGGTGAACGATACTGCCGCACCGACCGCCAGAGCGATCGCAAGCATCTGAAGCTTTTTCTGAGCCTCAACATTCACACCCAATAGATGCGCCTCATCCTCACCAAGCATCCAGGCATTCAGAATGTTGCCCGATGTGAAAATGGAGAGGAGAAGGGGAATGCTAAAAATCAAAAGCACCATAATTTGTGGCCACTCGGCGGCAGCTACGCTACCGAGATTCCAAAAACTGATATTACGAAGCTGCGGATCATTCGCAAGAAACGTCAGAAGCCCCGTTCCGGCACCGGTCAGACTGTTAATCGCAAGGCCTGCCAGGAGTATCGTTGCCGTATCAGTCTTACCTTCGGACTTGGCGAGACCAAAGACCGCGATTGCGCTCAAAAGACTACCAAAGAAGGCTACGACCGGTTGAAACCAAATCAAAGGCAATGTGAAAGGCATAGGGATCACAATCGCACAAGCGGCTGCAAATCCTGCACCTGATGAAATCCCGATGAGGCTTGGAGCCGCCATAGGATTTCTAAGAATGGCCTGCGCAATCACTCCGGACGCTGCAAGCACGCCTCCACACAAAGCCCCAAGAATCGCCCTCGGAAGTCTGAGTTCGCGGATGATCACAACGTGGTTGGGCTCACCCCGACCCATCAAAGCTTCCCAAACATCAAACCAGGAGAGGGGAAACGCTCCAAGGCGCAGAGAGTAGAGCATCAAAATGAGCCCTACTACGATACCAGAGGCAGCAAGTCCCTTCCCTTTCATCATTTATCCTTTGTTCGCTTCGAGGCGCGCATGCATCGCTTCAATCACTTCGGCAGTTCTCGGCCCGATCGTCAGGAGGCGAAGATCGTCATCGAGAAGAATGTTTTTCTTGGCCGCCGCTGGTGTGATTTTCATACCAGGGAGGTTAAAGATAGCATCCGTACCGCCGAGGCTCTCCGCACCGCTTTTGGTCATGAGGATGATGTCCGGCTTAGCGGCCGCAACTGCTTCCGCAGTCAATGGCTTGAAACCCTCGATACCCTGAATCGCATTAATACCGCCCATCAACTTGATGAGGGTGGAGGTCGCG
>SEDW01000382.1 GCA_004193325.1 Pseudomonadota bacterium
TGAGCGCGAGGATTTTTATAGGAGTAAAACGCATGACTTCGTCCTCAGGGTTTGGGCTAGTCTATCACAGACGAGGCTTAAGCCTTCTCAAGAAGATCCTTCAACGCCTTTAGGTCTTTCTTTACCCACTCAGCATCCTCAGCAAATTTCTCCGCGCTCATCTCGGGATATTGAAAGAGAGTGAGAAGGACTTCCGAACCTTCGCCATTTTTCAAGACGCGCAGCGGAATATAAATTTCGGTGTCCGTCGTCGGGTAAACAAAATGATCGGCAATGCCGAAATCATTTTTCTCCGAAAACTTGACCTTCATCATGCCATCGTCGGTTTCCGCCATATAAACAGGACCCCATTTTTTGAGGCCTTTGGCGAGGCCGGAGGCCCAATGCGGATAGTTTTCGGGAATGGCGAGGTAGGCGTAGACTTTGTCGAAAGGCTTTTGGATGCTAACGGATAGAGTCTCTGCGTGTTTGACCGGCATCTCTTTCTCCTAAGTGATGCCGGACACTATACGAAGCTTTTGAGGAGAGATCAAATTCTATCGGCCGGATCAGGCGACCCGTGACACCTTGCTCAAATGCATATTGTATTTGGGAATGCTCGCACGAATCAAATCACCGTCTCGCTGAAAGGTCATAACAAGACCTTCCACTTCCATTGAACTGCATCCCTGCTCGAGGAGAGTCCTCGGGCAGATCGTGTATTCAAGGCCTGAACTAAAGTGCAAAGACAATTGATCGACCTGCGACCAGGCCAGTCCTGTGAGCTGCGGGGCCTGCGACTGGGAGTGGAAGAGGATGCGGATCGGCTGGTGTTTGGGTTTCCCCAGAATGTCTTTGGGCGCTATCTTTGCTTTCACTTCAGCGGGAACTTCCATCTCGATCGATTGGCCATCGCTATCGAAATCATCATCGTCACCTTCAGAATCGCCGTTCTCAACGCCAAAGCCGATCCAGCTGCCGTCGAGCTTGTGCCAGAAGAGAATCGACTGCGAGTTTTTGGTCTTTGGCCAGTTGCCTTCAAACGCCGGCGGAGAAATTTTGATCGTGATCTCATGAGCGAGGAGACGATTCTTCAAACGGCCGATGACGAGGTTAGCCAGTTCCCCAAGCCAGTCGAGCAGGATAGCCGTCGGATGATCTCCGCTGCCGCTTGGCAAGGGACAGGTCTTCTGCAGAAACGAGCGAGAACAGGATAGGAAAGCCTCGGCACTCATATCTGAACCCGAGAAGCAAAGACGGACCTTCAGGAGCTCAACGGAGGGCTCAGGGGCCGAGGTGGGCTCGAGAGTAAAGTCATCGAGGCTCTTGGCCAGAGCATCATCCATAAAGCTTTCGAAGGTCTTGATTTTGGAATTCACGTGTATGCCTCTTACAGGGAGCTTGTCCTAAGAGCACATCGGAGATTTTGGGGAGATATTTAAAGAGGAAGGGATTTCGGGAGAATGTTTCTTAAATTGCAGGTACTTGGCTCACTCATGGGAACAGGCCGGGAAGGATTGGGGCCGATTGGATCCGGCCCCCTATAAGTTATTCGCCGCGTACGAAAGTCACGATGTAACCAGCAGGGTTCGTGGCAAAAGCCACTTCCTTTGAAACGACGTACATGTGCTCGTAGCGCACGCCGTTGACTTCAACTGGCACATCCATTGGGCTGTCGATCGTCATGACGTCGAATTCAGCCGCAGGGATCACGATGCGATCTTGGAAAATCACAGCGTCACAAACAAAGTCTGAACGATCGGTATCAGTCTTGATCACCGCGATCGCTTCGGATTTGCCTTTTTCAAAGACAACGCCGTAGGAATCGAGATAGTCCGGATTCCAAACGAAAGAACCTTTGGTCACGACGAGATCATATTTCACTTCATCAAGAACGAACTGGTTTGCGAGAAGATCCGGGTTGGGCGTGCCGGTCTTCCAGATCTTATTGTATGCTTCCGCCTGCGCCTCTGCAGCTGGAAGACTGAGGTCAATTGCAGGCGCTGAGAGGACGGTTTTATTCCAAGTCTCAAGAAAATCGGCTTCGCTTGGACAGGTAAATCGTGTCGATGCCATCGATGGGCTGCTGAGGGCAAACAGGGCTGCTGCCACTGTGGATGCTGTTACAAGTTTCATAAGATCTCCTGGGTTTGGTATCCATGGCCGGAGATACTCCCCTTAGGGCCCAAAAGCAATGTTTTTGTACAGAAGATTGTTGAGCGTTTAATCTAAAAATGTTCACAATTATAACGGTTTACAAAAGAGAGTCCTGGCATCGCAGTCAGTTGTTAAAGGCAGGTTCACTTCAGCCTCTTGCCAATGGTAGAAACGGTCTTAAGTTCCGGGGATTAGAGGGCCGGCCCAACTGATCAACTGTTCTCATGGGCCCCATGCACCGAACTGAGATTTCGAGGAGAGAAGGGGAGTGACATGACGACCGAATCAAAAGTCGCAATCGAGACCGAAGATCAAAAGCAGCATATTCTACGTTACGAAAAAATGAATCTGGTCGAAAAACCAGCGGATATCGGTTACGCGTGTATCGTCGGCGACAAATCGATTCGCATTTTTCCAAAGAACAAGATTGAAATCTGGGATCTCGAGTATCAACGTGAGGGTGAAGAGGACGCCGATGCTTTCGGCTTTCAGGCTCTCAGCTATCTCGAACGCCTCAGCTGGGAAACAGATTACCCCGAATGGCTCTCACTCGATAATGTGAAAGCATCGATCGATTTTGCTTTCATGAGTTCCGGTCTGCCGTCGATCTTTTTTCGGACCAATCTTTTTCTGATGAATCTCGAAACGTTCGAAGATCATCGGGCAGCAAGTGTCAAAGCTTTCGAAAAACTCTATCCGGGTGCAGAACCTGTTCTCACCGATATGAATTTTACATTGATGCGTCTGGGCCAGGATCAGTTCTATTCAAACCGTCTCGAATCCTGAACGAGATTGAACAACCGTATCGTAGTCGTCCTCTGAGACTTGCTCCCTCACTGCTACTCGGCTAGCATTGAGGGAATAAAGGCATTTGAGCGTAAAATACCTGTAAATCATGGTTAGAAACGGCTCAGATCATTCATCGAGGATTCACTCAATGTCGAATATGGGCCGAAGAAAATTCCTTGCTATGACTTCAGGCACGCTCGCCACGGGACTTCTTTACGGAGCCTGCAAGACCGCAAACGAAAGTGCAAGTCTCTCCGCTGTCACCCCTCCCACTGATTCCATACCCAAGACTGAAACGAAACCAAGCCCCCGCGTTCGGCAGCGATGGATACCCGGGGTCGATGCCGAAATCAAGAATAAATATGTTCAGGCTGTCACCTGGCTCAAAGCCAATGATGGAAAAACTTTCCCCGAGGATGATCCACGATCTTATTTGAGTTGGGAGCGTTTCGTCGCCATCCACAATATTTCCTGTCATCACGGGGACTGGTACATTTTTCCTTGGCACCGGAATTTTGTGAACTATTTTGAACTTGCCTGTCAGGTCGCTCTCGATGATCCAAGCTTTGCTCTCCCTTACTGGGATTGGACTCTTGATGGCAAAATCCCTGACGAATTTTATGATTTACCCATTCTGGCAGTCGATCGCGACCTGATCAAAGGCACAGCGCTACCCGAAGAATTCGTGGGTCCAAAGATGATGGACAAAATTCTCGCTGATGAAAATTTCTTTTCCTTCTTTTCGAAGCCGGTTGCAAAAACTCGTTTCGAGCGTCTCGTTCCAAGAACCGGAGCGTTCGAAGCTGGTCCACACAACAAGGTTCACAACACGATCGGCAACTTCATGTCGGGCAATACATCGCCGACCGATCCAATCTTTTGGCTTCACCATTCCAACGTCGATCGCATCTATTGCCAGTGGGCGATCAATCATCCGGGCAGCAATATGCCTTATCCCATCGTGGATGGTACCGATACCAATCCCACGACCGGGCATAATAATGAAGAATGGTTTGATGAAGAGATGGTTTTGAATTCGACCCGGGATGTGACGAACGAGAAGGGCGAGACGGAGACTCAAGACGTCACCCAAGCCTCATTGTCCTACAAAACGAGGAGTCTCGCGGCGAATGTCAAAGTCTCAGACCTCCAGAGCATGGACGCTCTCGGTTATACCTACGATACGATTCCCAAGCCTAGCCCCAAGGGTCAAAGCCACGTTGCGGTCATCAAACAGACTCGCCTACTCACAAGGGTTAGCGGCAAGATCGCAAGGTCGAACAGAAAGATCACAAGTTCGATCACTCTGACCAAATCGCTCACGACGACGGTGCTCGATGAATTCAAAAAGTCGAAACTCAATTACGCCTCGCTTCTCGTCGAAAACATCGTTCCACCGAAAGACATAGTCGGTTTGAGTCTGCGCTTTTTTATTGCGACGGGTCGCCCTTCGGATAAGACGCTCGATCTCTGGGCCGAAAAATCTTTCAACGATGAGTCCTACATCGGTTCCTTAACCTTCCTAAACTCGCATCATCACCACAGAGAGGAGCCATTGAACGGAAGCGCTGAGTTTGACATCAGTGTTTGGTTAAGAAACCAAATCAATGAGGAGAGCTTGAAGAGCTTCACACTCATTGCCGTCGCCGTGAATACGAAGGGAACCTA
>SEDW01000383.1 GCA_004193325.1 Pseudomonadota bacterium
GCTGTTCCAGCTCTTCGGCCTCGTCCTCTCGCTGACATGAAAGATATGGGCATGGGAAGCATGGGAGGCGCTGGCAATGAAAGCAGCTGTCCGCCTGAACACGCAGCTATGGGGCATTGTAAACCCGAAGCTGCATCAGTCCATGGGGAAATGAATCGTGGTTCCACAGGAGGAATGAACCACTCCATGCGTGATATGTCGGTAGCAGCTGAAGTTAAAGATACACCAACTGTTCAAACTATCTCCCCAATGCCAATGGATAGGATGGGTGAGCCTGGCCAAGGCTTACATGACGTTGGACACAAAGTGCTCGTATATCGCGATCTGATTGCAGTTGAACGAAATCCAGATGTCAGACCTCCGAGCCGGACCTTGCGTATTCATCTGACTGGCAACATGGAGCGCTACATGTGGGCTTTCGATGGAGTAAAGCTCAACGAGGTGAAAAAGCCTATTCCATTTATTGAAGGCGAACGTGTGCGTGTAACTCTTGTAAATGACACGATGATGGGTCATCCCATTCATCTACACGGACATTTTTTTGAGCTTGTGACTGGGCACGGCGAATACTCTCCACGTAAGCATACGATTCAGGTTCAGCCTGGCGGAACAGCTACCTTTGATTTGACTGCGGATGCAGTCGGCGACTGGGCATTTCACTGCCATTTGCTCTATCACATGCACGCAGGGATGATGCAAGTGGTCACAGTCAGACCTCGGGAAGGAAGTGCATCATGAAAGTATCACCTATTTTAGGCTCATTCTTTGCACTCAGTTTGGCCGCTCGCGGATTTTCACAAACCACAGATCATAGTCAGCATCACGAGAATGTATCAAAAGCTGAAAACAGTTCCGAACCCTCGACCAGTAAATCGTGTACACCTGAACACGCTGCAATGGGTCATTGTAAATTAGACGAAAAAAAGTCCCCTTCACGACCGATGTCAGGCAATCATCAAAAGGCTGAAGCTAACGAGCAGTCGGGTAAGGCAGTGGGGGTAGTCGACCCAAACTGCCCTCCAGAACATGCAGCTATGGGGCATTGTGTCCCAAAGAATTCTACTACCGAGCCTAAAGCTAACGGCACCTCAACTGGTACAAATTTACCCGCAGGAAATTCTCCGGCCCCTGAAGCCCCAGCAGTCAACTACGCTGATAAAATTTGGGGAAAAGAGGCCATGGTTCCGGTACGAGCGAATATGTACAACGAGCACGGAGGTATGTTCTCGTCTATGTTCCTTCTTGACCTGGCTGCGGCTCGTCTTCGTGAAGGCGAAGACGGCTATCAATGGGACGGTGAAGCTTGGATTGGCGATGACATCAATCGCATCTTCATAAAGTCAGAAGGTGAAAGCTATAGCAGTAAGGGAGTGGAGAGCGCTGAAGTACAAGCTCTCTACAGTCGACCCATCGGTCCTTATTTTGATGTTCAAGCAGGAGTGAGGCATGACTTTCGGCCCAAACCTTCGAAGACATATTTCGCGTTAGGTTTTGAGGGTCTCGCGCCTTACTGGAATGAAATCGAAGCAACGCTTTTCATTTCAGAAGATGGTGATCTTCTCGGACGATTTAAAGGACGCTACGATCAGCTAATTACTCAAAGTTTTATTCTTGAGACTCTTGCTGAATTCAATTTTTCGGCCCAGGAAGAGAAAGATAACGAAATGGGATCAGGGTTGGTCGATGGCGAGTTAACTCTGAAAATACGCTACGAAATTAAACGCGAGGTCGCCCCGTATATCGGTGTCTCGTGGAAAAGTAAATTCGGTGAAACCGCGCAATTTGCTCGCGATAAGGGAGAGAGTAAGGACCACTCTAGCCTGCTTGTTGGCCTTCGCATCTGGATGTAATTTTATAGTCTGTGAAATTAGAATCTATGGTTGAATACTACCTTTCTACGCCAATAAGATCATCTGGCCATCGTATTTTTTGCGAAATTTTAAAACATTTCAGATTTGGATTTTGATTGTCACACTTTTCACTTCTGCTCGGTATTCCCATTACCACTTATAGTGTTACGCCAATTGTCGTCCTCAAACGACTCAGCCAAGGAATCAAAAATGAATAAACTGACAAGCAAGCTTGTACTGGGTCTAGCGCTGAGTATGACTGGCCATACGATGGCTCAAGATCATAGCGGCCATGCGATGCCAGCGCCGGTTACGACTGCTCCAGCCGATCCTCACGCAGGGCACTCAGCGCCCAATCCGGCGACATCCGGCTCAAGCGAAGCTTCAGACCTTTTTAGTGTATCGACACAAGGCTTACCTGAAGTTGTACCAACTACCGAGCAAAGACTTCCTGACGGCGCTTCGTTTAAAATGGTAGCAGGTCCTGCGAAGCAAAAAATCGGGAACCAATGGATTCGCCGCTTGGCTTATAATGGCTCTGTCCCGGGTCCGGTACTACGCGTGACTCAAGGTTCTAACATTAATTTGACGTTAATAAATCAGACTGATGTTGCAACAACTCTTCACCCACACGGGCTCCGCGTATCTTCAAAAGATGACGGTGTACCAGGCATTGGACAAGAGCCGATTGCCGTCGGAAAATCGTACAACTACACGCTGAACTTTCCTGATGCTGGCATCTACTGGTACCACCCTCACGTGAGAGAAGATTACTCACAAGAAGCGGGTCTATACGGTGTTTTCATTGTCGAGCCTAAAGATCGCAGCGCATACAATCCAGTTCACCGAGAAATACCTTTGGTACTAGATGATGTCCTTGTCGATCCGAAACAAGCTTTTGCCAAGGATAAAGTCACCCATACGCTCATGGGACGATTTGGGAATGTCAATCTGGTCAACGGTCTTGTAAATCCTTCTATAGCCGTTACTCAGGGCGAAACGATCCGCTTCTACGTCCTCAACACTTCGAACACTCGCGTGTTTGCCTTTGCCATTCCTAACACGAAACTTAAAGTGGTTGGCGGCGATAACGGACTATATGAAAAAGAATTTTGGTCTGAGAAAGTAATCTTGGGACCAGGCGAACGGGCGATTGTTGAGGCCCAATTTTCTCAAGTCGGTAACATTGCTATTCGTAATAACAAGCCTAAAAACCCGGTTTCTGTTGCTCAACTAGTTGTTAAAAGTGGAGCAGTACAACCACTTGCTGCGAACTTTAACACCTTAAAAACGAACGCGACCGCAATTGCGAATCTTGCTTCGGTAAGAAGCCAATTAACAAAAGCTGTTGATAAAAAGATTTCGCTGACGGTGGAAATGGATCATGAACAACTGCCAATGAATATGGGCGGAATGGACCATTCAACTATGGACATGGGGGGCATGGATATGCCTGGCATGAATCACTCTGGTATGAGCATGGGCCAACCCTCTCCAGACGATGGTATCGAGTGGGATGATGAAATGCCTGAAATGAATGAAGCAAGCAATACGAGCAATGTTACTTGGAAAATAGTTGATACGTTATCCAATAAGGCTAACATGGATATCGACTGGTCATTTAATCAAGGCGACCTTATTAAAATTCGAATCTTTAACGACCCCAATTCTATGCATCCGATGCAGCATCCGATTCATTTTCACGGCCAACGGTTTGTTGTCTCCGCGACAAATGGTATAAGTTCAAAAAATCTTGTGTGGAAAGATACGACTCTCGTCCCTGCAGGCTCGACCGTCGATATTATTCTGGAAGCTTCCAATCCTGGCCGTTGGATGAGTCATTGCCACATCTCAGAACACATGGAAGCGAACATGATGTTCGAGTTCAATGTAGCTGATTAAAAAGGTTTCGCGATCCTCTTAGACGAGCCCCCCATGAAATAAGGGGGGGCATTTTTTTGGAGCGTAACGAGTGCAATTTAGGTCTGATCGGAATTTAGAAGACCTATTGGAAGAATACCGAGACGGTAGTCCGGAAGCTTTCGAGATTTTTTTTCGCAAGACATCAACAATTCTGAAACCACTCAAGACATAACGCAAGAGATCTATCTTCGGATTCACCGTTACGTCGTCAGCTTCGATAGAGAAAAAGGCAATGCGATGACCTGGATACGGTCTATCGCTCATAACTGTATAAGCACTCACTTTAGCATCCAGCGTACTTTAGACAAGCTATCAGAAGAAGAATATCTACGGGAAATGGCTCTACCAATGGACGCCAACGATAGACTTTTCTACGAAGACATGATTTTTCAATTTCAGGGTTATCTTAACGTCGAAGAACTCGAAATATTAGTGGGAAGACTGATAACAGAATCATCTTTTAAAGAAATTGGTATTCAGAAAGGGATTAATGCCGATCACGCTCGACAGAAGTTTTCAAGAATAATGAAGAAAATTAAAAGGCTTCGTAAATGATGCATTTCATCGGCTTATGAGATTTTACTTGTATCACGCAAATTATCCAACAAGTCCCAATTTGGAATAACATACTTAAAGAGGACAGCAAGAATATGGCTTGTGGCCATGGATGCGACAAACCAAGTTATGATTTCTAGTGCTCCCTGACCATGATGCCCGTAAAAAGCCAGCGAGATACCTGCTACTCCATACCATAATGCCAATTCGTAAAGTTTTTTCTTTAGAATCACTCGAAACTGCATTGGCGAGCAAAGAAATACGCGCAAGGTAATGGTTGGAAAAATTGCGTAAATGGTCCCGCAAATGAGAGAACATGCAAGAGCAGGCATGTTTTCATGCAGT
>SEDW01000384.1 GCA_004193325.1 Pseudomonadota bacterium
AAGGCCAGGTCTTGAACATTCCTGCGGGCAGCAAAAATCTGCACATCCTTGCTTTTGCCAAACGGGACAAAATGAGTTCGATCAAAATCGATGGGAAGGCGTATCCCTTAAATCTTCTGAGCTGGCACGGAGCGATTGCCGATAGCGACCGACGTATTCTCGACAAGGATCACAAGATTCTTGGGCTTGAAAGGGGTTTTCTCAAGGATGGAAAGATTGCGGCTTACTCCAACAAAACTCACGGGGTGAAGGGGAATCTACCCTATTATCCCAATTATTTATTTCATTACACAGTTCCAGCCGGCAAACGATTAGAGCTGCCTCTTGATCCTGATCTCTATATCGCGGCTATCACAGCTTCTGATCTGGATCAGGCGCTTTCCACTTCGATGGGAGACCTATGAGTAAGTCCAAGGCCTTGGCCGTCAGTCCTTTGTGGAAAATCATTATCCTGCTTCAGGCCGCGCTGGTGGCCTGGATAGGCCTCACTCATGGCAGCGGAATCGAAATCTATCTGCAAAAATTTTCGATGCTCGATGAGAAAGCGATTCTTGCCTGGGACAGAAACATCGCAGGGCTTATTGCCGTTTTGGGGCTGAGTGTTCTTTGGAAGCCCTGGCGTCCGGTACTCATTCTCCTCGCTCTCCTCTACTTTGGCGAGACGCTCCTGCTTCATCTCTCGGGTGGAACAGTCGATGAGCGTCTGCCCTTGCTCGCCAACGCCGTTCACTATGCCCTGCCGCTGGCCGTCTTTGCAGTTGCGTCAAGGCGCTGGGGGGCTGTGGCCATCCAGATCGCTCTGGTCCTGACGCTTGGAAACTTCATCATGATCTTTCTCAACGCCGCTCCCTACTACCTGAACGCGGTCTTCGCCTTGACCCGCAGCTTCGGCTTCGCCCCGACTGAGGTAGCAGCGCAGGCCATTCTTCTTGGGCTAAGCGTGATCCTGACCGCTGCGCTTTTTTGGTCGAGCAAGGCGACTTGGGCTTTTGTCCTGATCGGTCTTTTCTCCCTGGGTCTCATGCTGCTCCACTGGAGCAATTTCGGACCAGGTTTGGCACCGGAGGCACTTCTCAAGCTCGAACTGCTGGCAATTGCGGCAGCTCTCTGGTCTATAAGGTCCAAAACTACGGAGAGCCGATTATTTTTCTGAAAAGGCGCATGCGGGGTTGAGCCAGGAATAGGCTAAAGATTTCGGTCGATTTCTTGTAAAATAGGCGAAGTCTTATTTATTACAGACGTTTAGGTTTCTGTATTGTAGAGACTACTGAAGGGTCTCACTAACACCCCCTCGGTTTCTGTGCTAATTACATTTTGGCGTCACTACGCCAGTGAACAGGAATTGAGTCACTTTTCGACAATCACGATTTTGGATGTGTAGATATGCCAAACGAATATTATGGGCGCTTGCTGATCGTAGACGACGACCGTCAGACCTGTGCTTTCTGGAAACTCGCATTGTCGGAAGCAGGATTTCTAGTAGATCTCGCGCATAATCTCGACGAAATGCGGGACTTCGTTTCGCGCTACTCAATCGATGCCGTCCTTCTCGATCTCAATCTCGGCGAAGAAAATGGTCTCGACGGACTCCCCTTCCTCGTGTCCAAATCGCCCCTGTCGAAGGTTTTCGTCCTGACGGCTCACGCATCCGTTGAAACAGCCATCTGGGCTCTTCAAAACGGTGCGACCGGTTATATTACCAAGGACACTGCGCCTGACGAAATTGCTGCGCAGATCAAAAAACATACTCTCGTACCCGACATCATTCCGCCCGATCTCAACGGCAGTGAATTCGCACGTGTGGGAATGATCGGTAACTCTAAGGCCTTTCAGGAACTCTGTCAGCGTCTCCAGCAGCTGAAAAACGTCGACTCCACCATTCTCCTCCTGGGTGAATCTGGAACGGGTAAAGAGGTCATTGCGCGATCCCTGCACAAGATTTCCAACCGTCAGACTGAACGCTTCGAGGCGATCAACTGTGCCGCGATTCCTGAGAACCTCCTCGAATCCGAGCTATTCGGTCACAAAAGAGGCGCCTTCACCGATGCGAAAGTCGATCGCAAAGGTATTTTGGAGCTCTGTTCGAACGGTACCCTGCTCTTCGACGAAATCGGCGACATGCCGCTCAGTCTGCAGGCCAAGCTCCTTCGCGTTCTTCAGGAACGCGTGGTGACACCGGTTGGATCGGCGACTCCAATTAAGATTCAAACCCGCGTGATCGCAGCAACCCACAGAGACTTGATCGAAGAAGTTCAGAGCGGACGTTTCCGTGAAGATCTTTATTATCGTCTTTCGGTTGTACCTCTCTATATTCCACCGCTTCGTCATCGTAAGGAAGATATTCCACTGCTTGTGGAATCCTTCATCAACGAGTTTAACCAACGCTTCAATCGCGGCATCACCATGCCAGCCGACAGCGTCATGCGCCGTCTGATCGCCTACGATTGGCCCGGTAACATCCGTGAGCTTCGTAACGCAATTGAGCGCGCCGTGGTCCTTACCCAAAACGACCATATCCGTGTGGAAGACCTCTTCCAACACCTCCATCTGCCGAACAACACGCCGAAAAAAGGCTCGACCAATACCAGCGCCTCGGCTGCTGTCTCCGTATCTGTGCCTCAGGGTATGCCGAGCGAAGCTGCTCCAAGCAAATCCAATGGGCACAACAGCGGGATGGATGCTGAGCTCGACGAGAAGATTTTCCAGCTGCCTTTGACTGAAGCCAAACAGGCTTTCGAGAAGATTTATCTGGAATCGCTCCTCAACGACACCGGAGGCAATATTTCGGAAACTTCGAAAAGGGCCGGTCGCTACCGTGCTGACATTTATCGTCTGCTGGAACGCTACGATTTGCATGTCGACGAGTTCCGTTAATCCTCGAGCGCGAGCTTTGGTTCGCGCTCAACCCCTGGTTTTTGTTTCGAGATCCTTATCCCATTTATAAAAGGCAGATAGCTGTGAGCGTTCATGGAGATGACGTAATATTTTCCCTCTACAAGGATCAGCCTATCTATCGCGATCTTTTGCAGGACTTTGTATCATGCCTCGATGAGAGGGTGAGCAAGAGTCGAAAGGCCTTTGAAGCGAAAAGCTGGAAAGACCTCTCGCATCTGATGCACCAGCTCCGTGGAGCGGCAGCGACCTACGGTTATCCTAGCTTGGCGGAACTCGCTGGGGGTGTGGAGCTGGCGTCAATCGCAGCGACTATCGTCGAACCACAGATTGCGGCCTCGATCGATTCCATCGACAAGGCCTGCAAAAAGATTGAAGCGGGTATGGCTCTGACGCCAGCCGTCTAAATCTTTCCCTCATAAAAAAGAAGAGATCAGCGTTTGCCGGTCTCTTCTTTTTTTGTGCAAACTTTTAGCGCCCGGTCGTCATCGTTTCGACACCCGAGCGATTGGTGAGGATAGCATCGACCCGGCGATCGAGCTGCAGACCTGCCTGGTTTCCAGCCGTGGCTGTAGCCATGGTCGCGCCATGCGAGTCGATGAGGATCTGATCCGCCATAACCCCTTTGCCACGAAGTTCCTGAGCGACACTTTCGGCTCTTTCTTCGGAGAGGCGGTTGTTGACGTTCATGCTGCCGGTGCGGTCGGCATAACCGACGAGAGTGACCTTCAGTTGAGGGTTACTCTTCAAAGTCGTGGCCAGGGAATCAAGACTATCCTGAAATTTGGCAGTGACTCCGGCCTGGCTCGTTGCAAAGAAGGCCACCGGGGTTTTGATGTTGGCCTGAAATTGGGCATTCTGACTATCGGTGTTACGAACCTGCTCATCGAGACTTGCGACCCGGCTCTGCAAGGCACTCAGTTCGGCGGCAGATTTCTCGGCTTCATCTTTCATCTCGATTTTTTGGTCCCAAGCTCCTACCTGAGCATGAAGATCGATGGCCTTTTCTGCTAGATTT
>SEDW01000385.1 GCA_004193325.1 Pseudomonadota bacterium
CCGACCACCAGGATTTCCTCGCCGTTCCAAACTGCTTTGTGACCGACACGCTCGACCATGAGTTCGTTCGTGTAGTTGGTCCAGCTTTGGGTTTCAAAATCGTACTGGCCACCAGTCGACTTCAAATCGGTTCGGCTACTCACGCCGCCGCCGCTGATGATCACCATCTTCGCACCAGTCCAGATCGCCTGGTGTCCGGCCCGTGCAGCAGGAGCGCCCTCGGTCGCCGTAGGGAGCCAATTGTCCTGTTTAGGATCGTAGATGCCGCCTTCGTTTGTGATCGATCGTGACGAATCTGAGATGCCCTGGTAGCCGCCCCAGATAACCATCTTTTCGCCTGTCCAGATCGCTGAGTGACCAGCGATGCGTTTGGGTGCGTATTCACTGCTTGTATTGATCTTGCTCCAGCTCAAAGTCTCTGGATTGAAGATTCCGCCCATGGGCAAATTGTTCGTATCGATTCCACCCCAAACAATAGCTCGATCGCCAGTCCAGACGATGCTCTGACGAGGATCACCATCCCAGGTCGAAGACTTTTGCGTCCACCAGTCTGGTTTGGCTAGGAGTTTCCATTCGCCGGTGCTCGGGTTCAAAAGCGCGCCGTCGTATACCCATTCCGTGGAATTGCCGTTCTTACGGAAACCGCCCCAGATCAGAACTTCTTTACCCGTCCACACTGCAAGTGCATCGTGACGAACACCAAAGCTTTGCGGCGCCTTGTACGTCTTCCAGCTGTTCGCTCTTGGATCAAAGCCTGAAACCGTGGCGACACCATTTTGATTTTCGTCCGAGTAGCCACCGATCACGACAACCGTATCACCGGTCCAGACCGCGGCGTGTTTCTGGGTGCCTTGCGGTGCGTTGATCGTCGACACAGGAACAGCATCCATATTTCCGGCCTGCCAGGCATCGATGATACCGATGGCAACCTTATCCGCAGTCGTCTCATCACCATTAAAATGATGCACCGATTCGTGAATCAGAATCTGAGCGGTTTTGATGAACGAGTCCGCGCTTTCGCGACAAGCGGGATAGGAGAACTGCACCGGATTCGACACAGGCAGATGCTCCACCGCACCAGGCTGGACAGTCCAGGCACAGGTTGGTTTGACTTCGGTCGTCCAGATGTGTTCGGACTGCAGAATATCAGCGGCCAGAAATTTCTGATTGGTGATGATCCAGTCGCGGATGACCTGCTCTTTGATGTTGGTCAAAGAATTGGTGTTGATGCGCAGCACCACATTCGCTGCATAATCGCGGGCTCGGGCAAAGCCGATACGCAGGGCATCGCCGCCGTTACCCACACCCCAGTGACCAAGAGCGCCGCCTGGAAGGACGTAAGGCAGACTTGGGAGTATACCCACATTTACCGGCTTATCCTCGATGCCTTCAAAGGCTGGCGTCGAGATATCGATCGGCAAGGAAAGGGGTTTGGTATTGCTTGCGCCTGGCAAGGTGATTTGTTTCACAGCGCCTGGGACGGAAATAGGTTTGGTGGGGGCCCCGAAGGCAACTCCATTGAGGAGCAGCGAAGCTATCAGGAAATGTCTCATACGGTTTCCTCCTCGACGATTTTGAAAAACTGCATCGATATGCAATAGAGTAGTTCTTTACATTCTTCAGTTTCGAGATCCACGCAGAATCTCTTTTGGAAATCGGTGATCGCCTCGAAGGCCTTTGGCAGATCACTGCGGTTTACGGTCAGCAGCCGAGTGGAGAAAAACCTCTCTTCCACCGCTTGCGTTTCCATCGCGACCAAAGCCTTTTCCAGGACCTGACGATGAAACTTTCTGATGCTGCTCGAGGGAATGCCGCCTGGCACCCAACCGTTGCTTTGCACCGCCACGAATTTTCCGTCCTCAACTTTGATGAGGCCCACGCGGGTCAATCGCTCAATCGCCAATTCAATCTGTATAATCTGTACTCCAAGCCGTCTGGAAATCCATTTCGTATCGTGCTTGAAGTTTTTGACTTTCATCAGTTCGAGAATGCCGAGGTGATACCAGTCGGAGATGATTTTGAAAGAATCGAGTTGAAGACTGTAGAGTTCATCTCTCTGCTTATCAAAATCGGCCTTGAATACCCGGATCTTCGCATCTTCTCTTTCGCGAACGCTGCGCGCATGTTTGAGGGAAACCAGGTCACAGAAATAATCCGCTTCCTCCTGACCATAGCCCAGAGTCTTCGTAATGCCTTCGGCCGCCTGTCTCGACAAGCCCTGTTTACGGTTCAGGACTTCGCTGAGGCGCGATGGCGACAGCTTTAAATCGCGGGCAAATGCACGCAAGGAATACCGCGGATTGCTCTCGCAACGATCGGTCAGCTCCTTCTGCAGGATATGCCTGTAATCCAAAGTTCGCTCTTCCACTCAACACCTCACGACTCCATAGACCAAACTTTAGAAAACGAAGCAATTCAACTCCGTGAAAGCCGTTCAAAACCTTTTAGAACCGTCCTCAATCGTACTAAGATGTTCTAAGATCCAACGCAGTTCATCTAAGTACTTTCCTGAGTCCGCAGAAACGACTTCAGCTCCCTGTCGAAGGTTTTCGCTCTAAACCTCGAAGATTCTTACCTTCGGTAAGTTTCGACCGGAATTCCAAAAAGTCCTTCGGGTCAAAAATCTTCCAGTCAAGCTAACATATCGAGCTCCTTAAGCTATTCGTTGCAAGATGCAGACCGCCGATAGAAGTATCAGAGGCCAAGGCGTTAACCCGTGACAGACTCCCAAGTGGCTGAGAGGAGACAAATATGAACAGAGCGAGGCAACTCAGTAAAGTTCAACACGTCGATCTCGAAGAGGCAGCGATGAACCTGCTCTCCTCGGAATTGGATGAATTTGTGGGAATCTCCGTGACCCTTTCCAAATCCTTTGGCTTTCTTCAGTCTCGGGTGAAAAGCGAATTTCCCAAAGACTGCGGCAAATGCCGAAAGAGCTATAAGTCTTTCGAAGAATTCTATTACGGCACCGATGAAATCGAACGAGGCACCATCTGCTATCCCACACTCGGCGAAGAATTCTACCTGCACAGAAATTGCAAATCACCTTGCGAGAGTACGCTTGTCGTCGTCTTCAATGATCGCCGCGATGATTCCGTTCTGGGCTGTAAGCGTCGCGACATCTTTCAAAATTGTTTGGACCGATTGGAAGAAAAACTTTCACTGGCAAGCAAAGAGGCTCGAATCCTCCTCTTCACCCTTCTGACGAAAAAAATCAAACTGCAGCAAAGCATCAAACTCAAACAGAAAATGACGCTGCTCGGCAATATAAAAGCCGTCAAAGGCTAACGCTTTCGCTCC
The DNA here is from genome assembly GCA_004193325.1 of Pseudomonadota bacterium. Classification (GTDB taxonomy): domain Bacteria; phylum Bdellovibrionota_B; class Oligoflexia; order Oligoflexales; family Oligoflexaceae; genus Oligoflexus. Next base: position 3,301 of record SEDW01000385.1, read on the forward strand.
CGCCTGAATCTTGTTAGGATCAAGGTCTGAACCCCTTGGCGGGGCCCTCCCGGGATCCGCGTGACCTAGCGAGGATTTATGAGTCTTGATCAAAAAACCCTCGATCTCCTCACCGCCAAAGATCAACAGATGGAAGCGCAATGGCTCGATGAGAGCCGTATCCTCTATCTCGAAGCGTCTGGCCGTCATTGGCTGCTCAAAGAGCACCGACCTCATGGTCAGGACGATATAAGCCTTTCTCCACAGCTTATCGGCAGCAGCCTTGCCTACTCCGGCCACTACTTATGCGTCAGTCAGAGCGGAGAGATTCATCTTCTGGGTGCTGATTCCCTAATCTATGCCGTCACTGGCGAGAAGCCTCCGATCACTCTGCCCGGACCCAGCAGCGATCTCTGCCTCGACTCGCTATCGAGGCTTTCCTGGGTCGGATACGATTCCGATTCCGGACGAGATAAAATTTATCTCCGCAGCGAGGGCGAAAATCGTGAGATTCACAGTCGAGACGAATTCATTCGTCATCTCGAGTGGAATCCCAAATCTGAGCAGGCACTCTTTCTCTCATGGGAGCGTAATGCTTTGCCCTGGCATAGCGCAAAGCTCTGGACCAGGACTTGGGTACAAATCAGTTTTGACAATCGCGAGCATTCGACCCCACTGAGGAGGAGCAGCCGTAGGACTCTAGGCTTCCAATCGGATCGGGTCATCATCTCTCTGTCGAGTGAAAAAGCCTTCTGGCAGATCGAAGCTTTCGATCATCACGGCCACAATCAAATCATCCCTTCGCCGATGAGCCATTTGCAAAATCTGTCGATCAATCGTCTGACCGGAGAAATCCTCTGCCTGGGTTCGGGCCTTTATTTCCCGCAGCAAATCATTCGTTTCGACCGAAAGGGCAGCCACTGGACCTCCTATGCGGACGGCGATCATTTGAGTAGTAAACTCAAAGCCGAGCCCATCAGCTGGGCGACAGATAACGGCGAGACAGTTCACGGCATTCTCTATCGCGATAGGTCGGCGAAAGCGCCTACACCTCTGCTTATTCCGATTCACGGCGGGCCTACCGATGCAGTGCAGGCAAGCTGGCCATCAAAGGCCATTGCCTTCGTACAACAAGGCTACGCGGTCCTCTATATCAACTACCGGGGTAGCTGGGGCTTTGGTTATGACTATCACCAGGCGCTCGAAGGGCACTGGGGCGAACGCGAAATCATGGACTGTGTGAGCGCCGTCAAATCCCTCGCTGGATCGGACTGGATTGATCCCAATCGAGTCGGTCTCTGGGGTGGCGGCACCGCTTCATTTACAGTCCTTTGGGCTTTGATCAAGCACCCCGACGTGTTTCATGCGGGAGTTGCCGTGTTTCCCATCCTCGATCTCGTGCATCATTTCTCGCTTTGTTCAGCCTCGGAACGTAACGAGTTGATCTGGGCTCTAGGCCATTCGGATCCGGATTTTTTGAGAGAACATTCGCCGCTTCACGGGCTCGCGAGGCTGGAGCGCCCCCTGGCGATCTTTGCCGGAGGGGAGGATAAGCTCATCGATAGGCAGATGCTGGAGAAAGCGTCTCTGCTCCTTAAGGAGAAGAAAATCCCGACCTGGCTCTCTATTTATGAAGACGAAGGCCGCGCCTGGCGTTCGCATGCGACTTACATTGACTATTACAGCAAGGTTGCCGGTTTCTTCGACCGCTTCCTTCGTTTTCGCAGTACGGGTCAGGATTAAGGGATGTCACAAAAAATAAAGATCGAACTCATCGACTACAGCCACGAAGTCAAACTGGTGCGATCGCCATTTATTCGCTTTTTTCTCATCACAGCCGCAGTCGTCTTTCTCATCCTTGGCATCGTCGGAATTTTTCTGCCTGTGTTGCCGACGACACCCTTTCTGCTACTGGCTTCGGCCTGCTATGCGCGGAGTTCCGTGCGCTTTTATAATGCGATCATGAATCATCGCCATCTCGGCCCTCCCCTTCGCCGCTGGAAGGAAAAGGGAGCGATCTCGCGGAAGAACAAAATCATGGCGATCAGTTTTCTGAGCCTTAGCATGATACCGACGATTATCTGGGTCATCCCGGTCTTCGCAGTTAAGATCCTCTTAACGGTCGTGGGCCTGACGGTGGCTACCTTCATCGCGACGAGACCCGGTCTGGAGTAGGCGCTCAGGGTATTTGCTCACATTAACTCCTTTCCTTCATTCCAGCCCGATGCAATCATCAGCTTCCATTTCAGAGGGAGCGAATATGAAAAGAATATGTAAAGTCTGCATCCTGGCCGTCCTACTGGCGTCCTGCATGCATCGCTCGACGGCGAACGCCAGCCCTCAATCCTTTGCCCTCGAGCCCTGCATCAAAGTCAGCGACTCCGAACTTTGCCAAACCGTCGACAAAAGCCTGAGCGAACTCTCAGGAATCGTCGCCCACAGTAGCGAAAAAGACGTTTTCTGGGTGCATAACGATCAGGGCGCCCCCAAGATCTACGCGATCAATGCGGCCGGCAAGGTCCTGACGACCGTTACGCTCAACACCATGGATTTTGATGATGCCGAGGACATCTCGCTAGGCGATGGCCCCGAAGCGGGACGAAAGTATCTCTATGTCGGGGATATCGGCAAATCCCGGAAAAAAGCGGGAACCGTAAAGATCTTCCGCTTCAAAGAACCTCTGGCTGGCGAGCTAGCCAATTCTGAAATTTCTATTAACGACCCGCAACTCATCCGTCTTAAATACTCGGAAAATAAAGAAATTGACTTTGAAACCCAGTTGATCGATCCGATAACTGGCGATCTCTTTCTGATTCAAAAGGATAAATTCAAGGTTTTTAAGGCGAAACATAGTGACCTCATGGCATCTAACGAGGTACTAGGCAGTGGCAGCTTGCAGCTGCTTGAGGTTCGGGACAATGGGAGCTGGGACGGCAAGCTTTCCGGTGGCGCCGTAAGTCCGGATGGATCTGAAATTCTCGTCCGCAGTGCAACCCAAGCCTGGCTCTTCGCTCGATCGGCCGGTCAGACAATTGACCAAGCGCTCGAGAAGCCATTCCTCACGATTTCGCTGGAAAAAGAATTTAATGGTGAGGCGATCACCTTCGATAACCTTGGTATGGACTTCTTCACGGTCAGCGAGAATCTTAAAAAAGAAGAGAATAATACTGCCGACCCTCAGCCGGTATTTCATTATAAAAGGCTCAATTAACCTATGCTCGAGTTTTCGCTCCTAAGGCTGTCCTCGTTAGATGCACCCTTTATCGGCATCCTCTATTCCTTGCTGCTGACGTTTGTTCTGGCCAACTGCATTGCCTGGACTTACGAAAAGACCTATCAGGGTCTTTCGTACTCGCGATCTTTTATTCAAAGTATGATCCTTGGCTCGATCGTCGTCTGTATCGCCATGCAGGCGATCGGCGACAACAT
>SEDW01000386.1 GCA_004193325.1 Pseudomonadota bacterium
ACAGCCGCCTTCCGCGAATATCAAAGTGATTGCGCAGATCTTCCTTCAGCGCCCAAAAATTTCTTTCAGCTTCACGATGATCCCTTTCATCCGCAGCCGCGTATCGACCGCGATTCGGATGGCGGCATGACCACTCATGTCGGCCGGATTCGCGCTGAAAAAGTCCTTGGCGGGATCAAGTACGTACTCCTCTCGCACAACACCAAAGCAGGTGCTGCAAAGGGTGCAATCTTTGTTGCTGAATATCTCGTCTCTAAAGGCGTGATCAAATAATTCAAATCTCGAAGTTAAAAAAAGGAGAGAGGCCGTAAAGCTTCTCTCCTTTTTGAATTTTTGTTCTGGCAAATTCCTTAGTGCGACATCGCAATGTGCACGTGCAGGATTTGAATCGCGGCAGGTGTGATTCCACTGATACGTGAGGCCTGACCGAGATTACCCGGTTGGTGGCGTTTCAGCTTCTCAACGACTTCACGGCTTAGACCCATCAAATGCTCGTATTTGACAGTCTCAGGAATCTTAACGCGATCGAGCTGATCGGCGCTGCGAATCGCCCGTTTTTCACGAACGATATACCCTTCATACTTCACCTCGATCTCCAGACGACGGAGCAGCGAGTTTTCGTACTGTTGGTAGAAAGGAATGTACTTGGCAAGTTCAAGCGCGGTGGTCCGCGGTTTTCTCAATATTGCATCGATCTTCGTTCCAGTATTGTCTTTGGCGTCGAGCAGATCTTCCGGAAGATTGAATGGACCAATGCCATTTTCTTTGGTGTAGACCAGAAGTTCGTTGAGAGCCGCGAAGCGCTCAAGAAACTTTGCATGGGCTTCGTCTGTTACGAGCCCAATTTCATGCCCGCGTGCTGTCAAGCGCAGGTCAGCATTGTCTTCACGAAGGAAGAGACGATGCTCGGCGCGTGAGGTGAACATGCGGTAGGGCTCAAGAGTTCCCTTGGTCACGAGATCATCGATCAAAACGCCGATATATGCTTCTGAACGACCGAGAATAAAGGCTTCTTCGTTCTTCGCCTTACGTGAAGCGTTGATACCGGCCATCAGGCCTTGAGCAGCCGCTTCTTCGTAACCCGTCGTGCCGTTGATCTGTCCCGCAAGGAAGAGGCGACCGAGTTTTTTCGTTTCGAGACTCGCGTGGAGCTCCGTAGGATCGACAAAGTCATATTCAATCGCGTAGCCAGGGCGAATAATTTCCGCCTTCTCCAGACCAGGAAGAGTGCGAATGAAGGCAATCTGCGCATGGAGGGGAAGCGACGTGGAAAGTCCATTGGGATAGACTTCACAGGTATCATAACCCTGAGGCTCAAGAAAAATCTGATGACTATTACGGTCTGGAAACTTCACAACCTTGTCTTCAATCGACGGACAATAGCGTGGGCCGATGCCGACGATTTCACCACTATAAAGCGGCGATTCGCCGAGATGTTTGCGGATTACATCGTGAGTCTCGGTCGTCGTGTGAGTGATATACATAGGAATAAGTTTTTGGGTGATTGCTTTATTTTCAAAGCTGAACGGCACAATGTCTTCGTCAGAGTGCTGAACTTCACAGCGATCCCAGTCAATCGTCTTGGAATCAAGTCTGGGAGTCGTTCCGGTTTTCATCCGACCAACTCGGAAACCAAAGCGTCGAATAGCCTCAGCAAGACCGATTGAGGGTGCGTCACCGACCCGGCCGGCACTAATTTTTTCCGAACCAATATGGATCAAACCGTTGAGGAAGGTTCCTGTCGTAATCACTACAGACGAGGCAAAAAATTTGCCGAAGAGTCGGGTTTCGACACCTTCAACGTAAGGGCTTTCGGGCGCCTCATCGTTAATGAGGAGACCTTCAACCGTGTCCTGACGAATATGCAGATTGGCAGTATTTTCGAGAACATGTTTCATGTAACGAGCATAAAGCCCCATATCGGCCTGAGCGCGAGAGGACCAGATTGCTGGACCCTTCGTTCGATTGAGAACACGGAACTGAATACCGTTCTCATCGATGGCCTTTGCCATCTGTCCACCCAAGGCATCGATTTCTTTAACCAGATGGCCCTTGGCCGTGCCGCCTACCGCTGGATTGCAGGACATGGCCGCAATGCGGTCTACCGATTGTGTAACCAGAAGTGTCTTTGATCCCATGCGCGCAGAGGCCAGAGCCGCCTCACAGCCAGCATGGCCACCACCGATCACGATAACATCAAATTGGTTCATATAACCCTCGTCAAAGCCGCAGCGAGTAGGGAGGTTCATAGAATATACGCGGCCGGAATATGCTACTAACTTAATAGGTCAAATAAGACAAGTGGAGATGCATCGAATGATCAGCGAACTATCGTTACCGATAGTCTCCAAGGCGTTGTTTTTAAGCTGAATTTACGCCCTTTCGCCGACTTGCTATTTTTGGACCTATCGAGTAATTCTGTGGGACCGTTAATCCTTAGAAAGACTGATGTGCGCATCAGTTTCTACCCGGCACAAATAAGGAAGATAGGATGGCACTTTTTGAAGAATTGACCACCATGGGTCACGAACAGGTAGTCTTCTGTCATGACAAAGCTACCGGACTAAAGGCTATCATCGCAATACACGATACGACCCTTGGACCTGCTCTGGGCGGCTGTCGTATGTGGGACTATAAATCCGAAGAAGACGCTCTTCGTGATGTTCTCCGTCTGTCACGCGGTATGACTTATAAAAACGCTGTCAGCGGCCTTAATCTCGGCGGCGGTAAAGCAGTTATTATCGGCGATCCAAAGAAATTGAAAAGCGAAGCGTTTTTCCGTACTTTCGGACGCTTTGTAAACAGTCTTGGTGGACGCTATATCACCGCTGAAGACGTCAATATTCGTGTGAACGACATCGAACTCGTTGGTCTGGAAACAGACTTCGTTGCCGGTATCAATTCCCGTGCAGGTGGTTCAGGCGATCCGTCTCCTGTTACAGCTTGGGGCGTTTATCACGGTATTCGTGCTTCGGTTCAGTACAAGCTTGGCAAATCCAGCCTCAAAGGCGTTAGCGTTGCCGTTCAGGGTTGTGGAGCAGTAGGCTCACACTTGATCGAGCATCTGACTCACGAAGGCGCTAAAGTTTACGTCGCTGATATCGATGCGGAAAAAGTGAAAGAAAACGTTCGCCTTTACGGTGCGGAAGCAGCTTCACTTGAAGACATTCACCGTCTTAAAGTTGATGTCTTTGCTCCTTGTGCACTCGGCGGCTTCCTTGACGATCGCGTGATTCCTGAATTGAAAGCAAGCATCGTAGCCGGTGCTGCTAACAATCAGCTTCTCGATGAGTCGATCCATGGCAGCATGCTCCGTGAACGCGGCATCCTCTATGCTCCCGACTATGTTATCAACGCCGGTGGCGTGATCAACGTTTACCAAGAGCTGGCTGGCTATGATGAAAAGATCGCGAAACAACGCGCGGCCAACATCTACGACACGCTCACGAACGTCTATAAAGAAGCCGATGCCAAAGGCATTACAACCAACCAGGCTTCCGGTCATATCGCTGAAGAACGTATCAAGGCAGTCCGCGGCATGAGCTCGCTGCGCAATACACTCGGCAACCAAAACTGGCCACACCACGATCTCCTCAAACGCTAAGAACCTTCGGGTTCTTGAAAAGGAAGAGGCCGGAGCATGGATGCTCCGGCCTCTTCTGTTTTATTCAGTAGACTTATCAGCTCGTCGGCGGCTCGATGTCTTCGCTGGCTTTGCTCTTCGCTGAGTCGCGAAGGAGAAGCAGCTGACCGGCTTTGATCTTCACCTTCTTTACATCCGTTACCCGTCCGTTGTTTGAAACCGTGAGATCGTAGTCTCCCGGATTCACAAAAGCCCTCGTAACGTAGATCGAAGAGGGTAGGGTGACCCAGCCCCTGGTATCAGCCGTTTCCGT
>SEDW01000387.1 GCA_004193325.1 Pseudomonadota bacterium
TGATCAACCGGACTGGTCGAAGGATCATCCCGCTCATCGTGTTTATACGACCAGCGTGTGACATTAAAACTGATAAAGGTTCTTTGAGCTGCTCTAAAGTTGAAATTAAGACCGTAAATACCAGGCTCGGTAACAATTTTCTGCTCACCTTCGACAGTGGCCTTACCGCGCATAGGAGGATGATGAAACGCGCCTATCCCGAGGACCTTCAATTGATAGTAGAGACCGAGGCCATAGCCTGACATGTTCCCATGATAATGCGTACGGTCCTGATCACCGATTTGAAAGTTACCGGCGAGGTCTGAAGAAAGGGCCGTGTAGTGAAACGTAAAAGCTCCGCGAAGCTCGGGTGTAAAATCAACACCAAAGAGCATGCGGTAGTCGCGGTTCACAAAAAGTTCTTTGTTTTGATTATTCTGATTTTCATTTTTCGCGGTGACTTCACGCCGGTGCTCGGAATAGTTGAGCCCGATCGATGCGCCGCCCAAAGGATACTGCCCTCCAAACGCGAGATCTTTTTTTGCAACTTTTTCTTCGACCTTGGCATCATTATTACCAGGATTGAGGATAAAATCTATCTTGTCATCGCTTTTGGTCTGTTCGATATTCACGATCGTAAGACTCGTGGCGTTGCCCGCAGGATTCAAGGGAAACGCGCTCGGCACAAAGAGTGACGAACCATTCGAAAGACGTTCCTCTAAAATATCAGCCTGGGCCGTACCACTCAAAGCGAGCAGCAATAGGTATCTGGGGCGAAGCATGCGGAATCCCTTCCTCTGTCGTCTTAGACCTTGAGTTTCGTCAGTGCTGGAATCGCTTCCAGATAGGTTCGGTACTGCATGTATCCGGCACCCAAAGTAAGATTCAAAATACTACCGCCGAGGTGTGTGGGATTGAGGTTTAAGCCCGCAGCGTCCGCAGCACCCGTTGTTGCATTGATGTTAAGACCGCGCAGATCATCGTCAGTCACCCCAACAAATCGGCCGCCGTCAATGCCGCCGCCGACCATGAGAGCGCCGCCAACAGGCCAATGGTCACGTCCAGCACTATTATTGACTTTTGGAGTTCTGCCGAAGTCGGAGTAGACGATGATCAAGGTGTTATCGAGCTGGTTCGCAGCTTTGAGTTCGCTCACGAAAGTCGCGAGGAGATGGTCGAAGTTATCCATGATTGGCATCATCTGCCGCTCTTGGTTTGCATGCGTGTCGAAGCCGCCGACGCCGAGATTCAAACAGGTGACGAGATTATTCTTCAGGAGTTTGAGGGAGAGTGCAAAAGCATCCCGCTGCCCGCCGTTCATGTTCGCTGGAGCGTTGACGTTGAACGCAGCGCGATCCGAATCGGTCAGGGCCAGCTTGCTACCCACTTGGTCGGTGAATTGAACACGGATTTTTTCTTGCGCGGTCTCTACATCGGTAAGACGGTCGGTAACACCGGTTCGGCCTTCAACCCTTGCAATCGACGACTGCAAATGATCGAGGATCATGAGCTTCTGCGCGAGTTGATCTTTGGATTGAGGATACATGGCTCGGTAGAGATCGAGGTTTTGCGCACGCACAACCGAAACGGGGCTCAAGAGACCACGGTCCGTGCGTGGATCACTACCACCGTTCAATTGAATGATAGGAATTGTCGCCGAACTTTCCGATGCAACGATCGCTGGAATCGAAGCCGCATTCACTGTACCCGTGTTACTCAAAACGCCAGTGTCCATGTAGATACTGCCCGCCATGTGCGAGGTCGTACCCATGTTCATACCGCGAACGACAACCATATCCGGGCCATGAGCAGCCATGCGGCCAAGCCAACGGCCGACTTTATCCTGAGAGGCGCTTCCCGTCAAAGCGTGCGCCGCGTTCCAGTCATACATCATGTCGATGCCGGAGGTGGAGCGGGATTTCGGATCGGTTGATTCCAGAATATCCCAGCCGCCGCTCATGTTGATCCACACCAGTCTTTTCGCAGGTGGAAAGGTCGGTGCGGCCATAGCCGGTGTTGCCTTGAACATCTGTGAAACGAGGGCAAATCCCGTTAAATATGTGCCGCCTAAAAGCATCTCGCGACGGGTCAGATCTTCGATCTGCGAAGGATGGCAGATGTGGCCGTGACCTGTGCCGGTGATGATGCTGCTCTTCAGCTCTTCCTGCGATGGTTTTCTAATTTTCATTATGGAATCCCCTTCCAACACTGGACGGCTGTTCTGAGTTGCTGAACCTTAGAATTCGTGGGTCCTGGAGGCATAGAGCCTGAGCCCATCATCGTTACCGCAAGGGAGGCATACTGATTCCAGTCGTTTTCTGTGACAAGCGCCTGACGTGTGGTGCTTGAGGCTGTGTGACAACCCGTACATTGAGTCTGGAGCGGAGCCACATCTGCTGCATAAGTGTAGGTCTTAGCCGGATCACAAGTAGTCTTGGCTGCCTCAGGAACTTTTCCAAGAGGAGGAGCTGTCAGTGCATCGGCAACGAGCCCTGCACTACGGGTTCCTTCGAGGAAGGCCGGGTGAGTGGCGATCGCATAGACGAGCTCACGGAAACTGTAATTCGATGTCTCAAAGTATTCTGTAAAAGCAGTCCGGAGATTTTCTTCATCGGTATAGAATTTACGGCCCATCAGCCAGTACCAAACGTTTTGCACAGTACAGGTGGCGAACGCTTCGTCCTTACGAACGATGTTACCGAGATCAGCGAGAGTCGCCCCTTTCACGTTGGCGAATTCGGTCGAAACCAATGCCTGACGACCGGAGTAAAGGTCAGCGCCTTCGCCCCAGGCTTTAAAGAAGTCGGCCAGTGGATCGAGGGTGGAGTGGCAGCCTTTGCAGCCTTCTGTTTCTCTAAGGTTACCTGGATCCTGAGGAAAGACGCGCGGCAGATCCGACACGAAGTCCCGGCAGAGGAGGCGTTTGTAAAGCTCGTTACCGCGGGTTCGGTTTTTGTCGTAGCGGCGTAACCAACCAAAGGTTGAGATGATGCCGGCCGTGTTAGGATCGCCAGCGGTTGTTTTTAAGAGTTTATAACGAGTGTCTGTCAAAGGTGATTTGGCAACGATCGTTTTGATCTCCGGATCGAGATCGAGTTCGCTGATTTTAAAATGGTGACTCTGACTGTAAAAGTGAGAAATCGCACCATCAACCGCAGTCAATCCCGGCTCGAGGATTTTTGTATAGGGATAGTTCTCGATCGCCACGGCTGTTGCGAGACCGGCGGCCTGACGACTGAGGGAGCGCATGACCGCAAAGCGTGAATCGAAAGCTTCTGTCGTCCCGATCTCAGAGTTTCTTGCTTCATCTTCCTCTAAACTTTTGATGAAACACTTACTCAAGTCTTGACCGCAGGCGTTGACGACTGAGGGACAAACCCAAGCTACAATCTTAGGATACCAGAAGACTGAAACGGGTCGTTCCCACGCTTGAGGGCAGCCTGTTCCCTTTTTGTTTTGCACGTTACTTGTCCAGGTACAGTTAAAGCGGCCCTGGCTCTCTTCGAAGCGTCCACAGGTAATCGAAGCAAACTTTTCTTGTTTACCATCGATATCGTCGCGCATCAGTTCTTCCATATAATCTTCGGGAAGACCCACACCAAGCACTCGTTCATGATAGCGAAGGACAGCATCGTAAAAGTGATCATCATCAACGAAAGATCTTACTGCCGCCTTGTAGGTATCCTTAGAGGCCGCTGAACTTGAGAACTCACCGTCAGTCGGCATCGAACCAGTCAGGAGATACTTCGACCGTCTCAATGCTGAAGGGAGATCTTCGCCTGCAAAGAGCGAAGTCCCGAATAGAGTGACGAGAAAGCACAATGCGATTTTGATTTTCATAGCAGAAGCGCCTCCGCATCGAGAATAAGAGTCGAGCAGGCTGGTATGTAGCTCGCGTTGGTGATCTTGCCGTTAGCCTTCCTGCGGAACCACAGTGAAGGTCACGTTAGCTCCACCGAGGAGCATACGGTACTGTTCAACCCGCCCAATTTCTCGGGCGACGGTCGAACCGGCTTCTCGATATTGCAGGAGGAGATTGCGGACAGCGATGTCCGGATCAGGGCGAACCGGTGCTGGTGCATGCGTACTGGCAACAGCGTAAAGGGCATCAAGGCCCGCGCTGTTCTCGTTTGCAGCCCTTGCCCCGAGGGAGGCTCCCAAAACGCTGTTACTGGATGCGCCCTGTTTGGAACCTGACTTCTTACTCGTGGCGTCGAACGCAAAACACGAGGTGAGAAGGCTGCCAAGGAGCAGCGGCCAGACGAGGCTCATAGATCGCGAGTAAAGTTGCGTATACATAGGTCTTCCTCCACATCAGCCTCTTCGGCAGACGAGGGGAAGACTTCACTTTTGAGTATTAGGGGAGTAATTCTAGAG
>SEDW01000388.1 GCA_004193325.1 Pseudomonadota bacterium
AATCCTGAAACCGCATCCATTCCTGTCTTGCATATGTCCGCTGCCTACTCCACATCCGCCGATAAAACCCAAGGCCTCGACCTGGGGGCTGACGCTTATCTGATTCATCCTGTTGAAGCTCCTGAGCTCTTAGCTACCGTTCGCGCATTGCTACGAATTCGTGAATCGGAAGCACGGGCCAATATCGCTGCCAAGATTTGGAAATCAACGTTTGATGCGATTCAAGATGGAGTATGCCTGGTCGATGACCACGGCGTGATTCTCAATGGAAATCGCGCACTGCTTGAACTTGTGCCCCAATGGGAACTCGGAACGAGATTGCAGGAGCTGATTCCGTCGATTCCAGCTCTGAGCCAGGCTTTGAAAGCGGAAGATATTCGAATAGGCGATCGCTGGTTCAGTTACGAAGTGAGCCGGGTGGAGACTGGGGGGATGGTTTGCACCTTTCGGGATGTGACGGAACGCCGTCTCGCCGAAACCGAACTTCTGAATGCCAAGAAAATCGCCGAGACTGCCAATCTTTCGAAATCCATGTTTCTTGCCAACATGAGTCACGAGATTCGCACACCTCTTGGAGCCATGCTTGGCTTTGCCGGCCTGCTGAAGGAAGACTCGGTAAGCGAGGAGGATAAGGAACAGTATCTCGAGACCATCATTCGCAATGGTTTGAATCTCACCCTTCTCATTGACGATATTCTTGATCTCTCCAAGGTCGAAGCTGAAAAAATGGAGTTCGAGAAAGTTCCTGTCGACATCAAGGCCCTGCTAGAGGAAGTAAAAGTATCTCTGGGAATACTCGCAGCGCCTAAAGGAGTGTTGATCGAAACGGAATGGTCGGACTCGGTTCCTAGAGTGATCCTATCGGATCCATCCCGAGTCAGGCAAATTCTCACAAATATCGCGGGTAACGCTGTGAAGTTTACAGCGGCCGGTAAAGTGAGCATTCGAGTCAAACGTCTCGGGCAGCATATTTGTTTCGAGGTTCAGGATACGGGCCGAGGCATTTCTGAAGAATATTTCGACAGTCTCTTTCAACCCTTCTCACAGGGTGACAGCTCGACGACGAGGCGCTTCGGGGGTACAGGTCTTGGACTTGTGCTGTCGAAGCAACTCGCCAAAGGTTTGGGTGGAGATGTGTCTTTACTCTCGAGCCGCCTTGGTAGCGGCAGTACCTTCAGTATTACGATCAATGCGGAGCAGGCGACGCTCGAAGTGAAAAAGCCTGCGAAGGCTGTCATGAACGTTAAGCAATTCGAAGGTCTGCGCATTCTTGTTGCCGATGACTCGCCTGATAATCGACTCCTCCTAAGGAGAATTTTAGTCCGGCAGGGTATTGAGGTTGCAGTTGTTGAGAATGGCCTTGAGGCCGTCCAGCGTGCTCATGAATTTGATATCGTCCTGATGGATATTCAGATGCCGATCCTCGACGGGTATTATGCGACTGCAAGGCTTCGTGCCGAAGGCTATAGCGGCCCTATCATCGCTCTCACGGCTCATGCCATGAAAGAAGAAAAGGATCGCTGCCTCGCAATCGGCTGCAGTGAATATTTGACGAAACCGATCGATGTCGATCTCCTGCTCAAGTCGATCGCGCGCCACTCGGCCGAAGTTTCACAAAAGACGCTGCATTAGCCGTACCTAAGGTCGAGAAGCCTGAGGGCTTCTCGTATAATCGTTCCCTCAAGCGTCACAGCGATCCAGATCCGGTCCCGGATCGACTTTGCAATACAGTTGTTTTTTCGCTTTCCTGAGTGCTGTTCTAAGACCCTCTTCAACTGTTGGGTGGTAGAAGGGGAAGCGTAGCAATTCCTGAACTTTCTGTTTTTGCCCGATGGCATGGGCCAGCAGATGGGCCAGATGCTCTCCGCTTGGTGCCGCAAGTTCCGCTCCAAGGATAAGGCCCGTTTTCTTGTCGGCATAGACTCTGAGCATGCCTTCGTTTTCGTCCATGATCACACTGCGGCCCTGCTTCGTGAAAGAAACCTCTCCGATCGCGACGGGCTCCTTAATGTCTTTCAGGCTTTGCCCAACAGTGCAGAGATTGGGGGAGCTGAAGGTGATGCCGATTTTGACCTTACGTTTGAACCTTATGGGATGTTCCTGCAATGCGTTAAATCCAGCAATCCGGCCATCATCGGCAGCTTCGTGCAAAACCATCTTTTGACCATCCATGTCGCCTGCGAGAAAGATCGCCGCGTCTTTCACCTTCATCGTGTCAGGGTCAAAGACGGGAAGAGATTTTTCATCGAGAGGGCAGCGTGCAGCTTTGAGATTTAAGCTTCCGACATTGGCTTTTCTTCCGACCGCAGCCAGGATTCTATCCACATCGCGATGCTGATCACCCCAGGATACACGGATCTTGGATCCGATACGGCTTAGCTTGACGTCGGCCTTGAGATGGATGGGGAAACTCTTTTGGAGGCTTCTTAGCGCTTCGCTATGAACGATTTCGTCTTTAAGTCCGCCGAGCATTGGATTTTTGTCGAAACCGTGCACGTCACAGCCAAGTAGAGCCATCGCTTGACCCATCTCCAGGCCGAGGGGGCCCATACCGATGACGGCCCAGCTTTTATCCAGGGTTTTGAGTTCGAAGAGACTATCCGTGGTCACAATTCGGTCTTTGAATTTGTCCCATTCCTTAGGAATGACCGGACTGCTTCCCGTGGCGATGATAATGGCCTTGGCTTCAACTTCCTCACCATTATCCAGTTTGAGTCGTCCCGGAGAAAGGAAGGAGGCTTCGGCCTGAATAAAATGATCGCCCATCTCCTTGATCTCTTCGACTGCGAAGTTCACAAAGTAATCGCGAAGCTTTCGCACATGTTTCATGGCTTCCGACAGATCTATCGTGCCATCGCCCTGATAGATATTCAGGGCTTTCAGAACTTTGACCCGGCTGAGATCATGCGCAACCTGGAGAAGGACCTTAGAGGGCATGCATCCCACGCGACTACAGGTTGTTCCCAGGGGACCACGATCGATCAGCAGATAATTCTTCGTGAGATTTTTTATTTCTTTGATAGCTGTGAGACCGGCCGTACCTGCTCCGATAATTGCTACATCGACTTGTCTTGGCATGGACTCTCCTTGTTTGGGTTCATACTAACGAATGAAATGCGAAGCTGCGAGATTGATGCCGAGGAAGGTCTTAAATATTACTTTGAAAACAGAGACTTATAGGTAGCTTCTAAAGGAGAATAATCGTGTATGCCTGAAAATCGCCAGATCCTCGGGCTTGAAATGAGCTCCGACATAACACTATAAGAGTCTCTTTTTTCATCAGGCGCGAATTCTGCGAGAATTCATCAAAAAATGTATTTTATACTTTCCACTTCATCGAAATCCTACCTCTATGTCTTGAATTTGTCAGGCTAATTTACTGCACTAGGCCGCATGGCCAGTGAAGGTTTTCGCCAACGGAAATGCATTTCCCTATTCCACGCGGAATCTGTTCTATGACATCTTTCGAATGAGCCAGGAGGCTTAAGAAGAGATCTTACGGGAAAGACGCAGGCATTGCTGAAATCCACGGAAAAGGCGTAGGTCATAGGTTCAAGACCGTTTACACACGCAGAACTCTCTTTATGACAGAAGTCCGGAATTGATCTTTACAGCAAAGAATTCGGAAGAAGTCAGAAGGTAACAATTTTCCCGACCCTTATTTTTTGGAGAACGCCTGTGAAGTTTAAAAACGTATCGATTCTAACTGCATTTTTGACTGTTTCTGCTGCTTGTAGCACAACACCAGTAGTTGAAAACTTCCCAGTTGGCGCTAACCCAACTGACGAAGTTCAAAAGCTTGACGCTGACATCAGCGCTGCTGCTGCCAACCAAGTCGATGTACTTGCTCCTAAGAACTTCGAAGAAGCTCGTGATTCTTTGAAAGACGCGCG